>CAYHQU010000113.1:0-3067 GCA_964358955.1 uncultured Gammaproteobacteria bacterium
TATATGTCTTATCCGTCCTATACGACCTATCCGTCTTATCCGACCTACCCGTCTTATCTCGCCCAATACGAACATCGTATTGCAAAAACGCGCCACCATTAAGAAATGAACAATTCCGCCGTTTATGACAAAAGAAAATTATAAAAAAAGGTTGACCTATAATGCGGTTTTTTTAGCTACAATTCTAATTCTCTTTTTTTTCATTTTCTCTATTGCTAAAGAATTCTTTAAACTAAATAAAATTAACTCGGAGATTAAAGACCTGGAATCGCAAATTACTCAAATTGAAAACGAAAATTTAGAACTATCCGAATTATTAAAATTTTTTAACTCCGATAATTTTGCCGAGAAAAAAGCAAGGACAGATCTCGGCCTAAAAAAACCTGACGAAAAAATAGTGATTATTCCTAACGGAAATAAAACTTCCGCCATGCTAACAACTAAAGATTCAACCCAAATTAAAAAAAATAATTTACAAATTTGGCTTGATTATTTTATAAATTAACAATATGCCGGAAAATTTATTAAATAAAAATATTGACGATTTAGAACTAAAAAAAATGAGACGTGAAGTTTTAGATTGGATAAAAAATCAAGAAAATACCGCTAAAAAAAAGATTAATAATAATAAAATAATTTTTAAAAAAGCGGTCAAAAAAACTCCTAAAAAAATTGCTGGCGCTCTCGCGAATTCTAATAAAAAAATATTCATAAATAAAAAAAACAACCCGCCGTCTTTAAAAAAACAAAAAAAGACATCAATAAAACTTTATAAAATTATAATTCTGATAATATTAATTATATTGTTTGCCGGCGCCCTAACAACAGTCGGAATTTATAAATTTAACTGGCGCTCATACCCCATACGGCAAATTACGAAATTCATCCCTTATCCCGCTTTATCCGTTAATAATTCGGTTGTCTCTTATTACGATTATTTGCTAAATTTTAAAGCTTTGAATTATGCCAATAAGCTAAACTACAATAACACAACTCTATTAAAAGAGCTTGTATTAAATAAAATCGTCCGCGATGAAATAATAGAATCAATGGCAAAACAATATAACATTGTAATCGCGGGCGAAGATATAAAATCTGTATTAAATAATTTAGCAAACGGCGAAAATATTTCAACTTATTCTAAAAAAAATTATAACCTGAATAAATCTGAATTTATAAAAGTTATCGCCAAGCCGGCAATCGCTGAAGTTAAACTAAAAAATTTTTTAACGCCAGATAATGCGATAAAAAAAATCGCTGAAGAAAAGATAGACATTATCAAGCAAAACTTCAACGATATTGCTAATATTCCAAAAATTGATAATTCAATTATTGTCCAAGATATCGGCTACCTGTCAAAATCACAGCTAAGCGAGCAACTGCAGTCAAAAATTATAAATCTAAATCTAACCGATCTTCCCCTGATTATAAAAAATGAAGAGGACTATGCTTTCTATGTGATTGAACAGATCTTGCTACAGGACGGCGCTGATTCGCGAAATTATAAAATTGAAGATATTGATGGCGTTAAACTAACTAAAATTTTTATTGACTTAAATAAAATTATTGACAATTTAATAATCAATGAAATTAATAAAAGTAAAATAAAATTTTTTATAAATTGAGATGGTAGAAAAATCAGTGTAATTTCGTGTTAATATTCGTGTTGTTTCGTGTCAGGACATTATAAAGCCGGATAAAACGTGATATTTTCGAGAATGATTACCTCAAAACCATTCTTCTACGCTCTTAAATTAAGCCGATGGTCGGGATCGAACCGACAACCTACCGCTTACGAAGCGGTTGCTCTACCAATTGAGCTACATCGGCGCAAGTGACTGTCGGGCGGCTGCCAATTAAACCGCGTCGGCAAATAAGCGGGCGATGGGAGTCGAACCCACACTTTAACCTTGCCCGTCCTCCGCAGTAGCAGCGGGATACGAGAGTCGAACTCGCATCTTCAGCTTGGGAAGCTGACATACTACCGCTGTACTAATCCCGCAACTGCTACGGAGGATGGAGGAAGGTCATGTACTGCCGCTATACTACGCCCGCGTATCATTAACATATATTACACATCCGCCATATTTACTATTAACAATTTAACAATATAACAATTTAACAATCTTATCAAGTTAAAAATAAAATTTAAAATACAACAATTTAACAGCTTATATTTATGATTATATTTAAAAATGTCTCAAAAATCTATCCGCCGGACACTATCGCTTTAAAAAATATCCATATTCACATCAAGCCAAAAGAATTTGTCTCCCTTGTCGGCGTTAGTGGAACCGGAAAAACAACGCTCGTAAAAATTTTAATTGCCGAACAACGCGCGACTAAAGGACAAATTGTCGTTGGCGGCTGGGACATTACCCGTATTCGCCATAATAAAATTCCTTATTTACGCCGCCAAATCGGCGTCGTTTATCAAGACTTTAAACTCCTTCCTAAAAAAACCGCTTTTGAAAATATTGCTTTTGCGCTTCAGGTCTGCGGCGCTACCCGAAAAAGAATTCAAAAAATTGTTCCCCGCGTCCTTAAAATTGTCGGCCTTGACGGCAAAGAAAACCGCTACCCGCAGGAGCTCTCCGGCGGCGAACAGCAGCGCGTTGCTATCGCCCGCGCCCTGGTTCACGGCCCAAAAATTCTTGTCGCCGACGAACCAACGGGAAATTTAGATGCCGCCAACTCAAAAGAAATTTTGGATTTGCTTTTAAAAATAAATAAAATCGGAACAACTGTTCTATTTGTATCGCACGACCTCACCCTTATTAATTCGGTAAAAAAACGAGTAATTGTTTTGGATAACAACGAAGTTGTTTTTGACGGCGTCGGCCGCTACAGTATTTAATCCCAATTAATTAATTTTCAGCCCTCGGCTGCCTGCCCGCCTTTGAAGGAGATTAGTCTTATCCTCCCCGGCAGGATCTCCTGAAAAGGATTCTGCCGCACATCCGTCTTATACGACCTATCCGTCTTATCCGACTTATCCACGCCGATTCGTGTCTATGGACATCACATTATGAAACCGCACCAGTCCGTAGGAAAAATTGCGGCCTGG
>CAYHQU010000114.1:0-3053 GCA_964358955.1 uncultured Gammaproteobacteria bacterium
CCTAAAACTCCCGGCGGAACTAAAACCGTGCCCGCCACTTTAACTGGTGTGTTTAGCTCTTCTTCGGCCAGATCTTTTATTATTGCCATTACAACTCCGCTTGCCTTTTCCGCGGCAACCAAAACATTTATCTCCCCCGGCGTTTGTGTTTTTGTATGTTGTAAAATTCCCTGCTCGTCTCTGATAATACTAACTCCCTCGGCTGACTTTTCATAAACTGCCAAATCAACAATGTTGCCCAAAGCGTCAATTAACCGCACCTCATCGCCATTATTGTTAAGCGCGATTTCTGTCTCGGTGCGTGGTAAAAGTAAATACTGGAAAGCATCAATAAAAGTGCCATCCGAAAAAACATCAGGCGCCGAGCCCCCTTCGGCATCATCAAGCATCCAGCCCGACAAATCCACTGCAAAATTATTTGGATTAAAAAGTTCAATAAATTCTAAATCAACATCACTGCCTTCAGGGTTTGGTAAAAATTCCGAGATAAAAATTTGCTGCCATTCCTCCTGAAGGCGTTGCTCTGAAATCGCGCCTTCGTCAACGATGGCATTTTTTTGAAAAAATACCTCGCCCACCGTGATAATGTGCCTCGCCGTCGACGACGCCGCCTCCGCGTCAACAACCTTAAGTGTAACAATATACTCGCCATCCTCCGCGTAAATCTGCCGCGCCACCTCTCCTTGGTCAGTTCGTCCGTCGCCAAAATCCCAAAAATAATTTAGCTCCCCGCCTTCCGGGTCAACCGAATCCGAACCGTCAAAAGTAATAATTGCCCCAGTCGTTGTGGTGGCAACCGCAAAAATTGCCGCTACCGGCGCTTCATTTTCTTTTATAATTGCATTTTTCTCCCCTGGCGTTACTGCCAAGCTCCAAAACCAGTCGCCGTCTTCATCTCGGCTAAAAGATTTTCCTTCCGGCGCCGTTCCCGAATATTCAATTTCATCAACAATCTCTTTGCTCGGATTATAAATCGCGACCGTCTCCGTGCCCGAATTATTTAAAGCAATCCCGGTCTGGCTGCGCGGGAAAACAATAATTTTATCCGGTGCAATTTCTAAATTTGTAATCGTAAACCGCCGCGTTGTCGCGTCCCCTAATTTCCAGCCGTCTAAGCTAACCGCGCTGCTGCCCATATTTTTTATTTCAATAAATTCATCATCATCCGCCCCGGCTGGATTTGGAAAAACTTCATTAATAATTATTGACTGCGAATACTGTTGCGGCTGGTTTGGTAATGCCACCTCGCTTACGATGATGTTGGCCAAACCTTTGGTCGGCATTGCCGTCTCCTTAAAATTAACCCGATCATTTCCGGTATCATATCCGTCCGTAATTCGTGCAACTGAATTTGGATCGCTGGCCGTCACTGCGTTATCTGTCAGTTCGCCATCCTGCCAATCTCCATATGTAACCTTATCAATTTCTTCGCCGGTTTTGTCATATAAAATAATCGCATCCCCCTTATTATTCAAATTCCCGCTCGGTTTTTCAACAACAAAAAATCCAAACCCCGGAATCGTCCCCTCCAATTTTGTCTTGCTTTCCGCCCCTTCTTCAACCCACCAATCTGTAAGCCAAATTTCCGAGGCCGTCTTATTATATAATTCAATCCATTCGCCTGTGTCGGCGTCTGATGGGTCGGCGACAAATTCGTTAATTACAATATCACCCGGCCGATAAATTCCGCTGTCGCTTGGCGTGCCAGTCGTCGGCGTTGTTGCTGAAGGCGCCGTTTCTGCCGGTGGAGTTTTTTGCTCCTCCGCTGTCGGCGCCTCGGCTGCAAAATTATTTTCGCTCCTCGGCGTCCCCAAAGCTGCCAAACTATTTTTCCAACTCGTCCCTTCCCAACTCATTGTCTGTTTTGTCTCGTTATTTCCGGTCGGCCAACCCGCACTGGCGTCAACTGTGAAAACTACATTGCCTCCCGAATTCTTAAGCTGTAAAACTTCACCTTCATTTCCCAGCGCGCCAGGATAAATCTGATCGGCTGAAATTCCCGCAACCGTCTCGTCATCCGTGCGCTCTAATAAAAAATATCCGCCCGCTGAAATCGTGCCTGCCAGTGAAATTATCGGCGTCCCGTCCGCCGCCTCCAAAACCCAGCCGGCCAAATCAACCGCCGTCCCCGAAGAATTATAAAGTTCAATCCACTCATCATTCGCCGAGCTCTCCGTCCCCATCCAAGCAACTTCGCTGATAATAACCGATGTTCCGGCAACTGTCTGTGATTGAAATCCGATTTCGGGTACCCGAAATCGGATTTCAGCATCCTCAATATTTGCCAAACACAGACTTGGCCAAACAAAAACAGCTACGCCCAGCAGCAATAAATAAATTGGGTTTACTTTTTTCATATTTATTAAATCATTAATAACCCCCCCGTTTTTATTGTAACATAAATAATTTTCTTATCAAATATTGAAATAAGATTTCCGCCACCCCGCATTGTTACATGTTACATGTTTTATGTTATATGAACCAGGTTGACTTTTCTCTAAAAATAAGTAATTATATAAGTATTATGGCGGGAACTGTAAAAATAATTTGGAATGATAAATTTGTATACGCAATTGGACTATTTACTGCAGATGGCTGTCTTTCTTCTGATCATAGACATCTTGAATTTAATTCAAAAGACAAAGAACAAGTATTAAATTTTGTCAAGTGTCTAAATTTATCCCAAAAGATTAGCAGAAAAACTAGAGAAAGGGAGGGGATTAAAGAATATTATAGAATACAATTTAGTGATGTTAAGTTTTACAAATTTCTTAATGCTATAGGTTTATATTCCCGCAAAAGTAAAACGATAAAAAAGGTAGAAATCCCAAAAAGATTTTTACCAGGTTTTCCAAGAGGATTATTTGATGGTGATGGTTGTATTAGAACATTTATGCACCCAGAAAGTAAAAATATTCAGTTAAGAATATGTTTTTCTTCGGCAAGTTTAGAATTTTTAAAATGGCTTCGTGAAAAAATAAATAACGAATTACATACAAAAGGATTTATTCAAAAAGCAACTCGAGCTTATCAGCTCAATTACGCGATATATG
>CAYHQU010000115.1:0-3045 GCA_964358955.1 uncultured Gammaproteobacteria bacterium
AGCGAAAATTCATGAAAATTCATAAAAACATTAAAACAATAAAACATTAAAACAAAACTTCTACCCGGCTTTAGCCGAGGGTTTGGCAGCTTTAGCTGCCCGTGTGGAGCTAAAGCTCCATGAACCCTCCACTTCATGCCCGAGGCGGATCCGCCTCGGGCGGAAAAGTGGGGTCAAAAAATCCGCGCTATCCAAAATTTAACAAATAAAAAAACAGCGCTCATCGTGCATTTTTTAATTAATATTAATCCGCCCCTTCTTTTATAGGTCAAATTAAACTAAACTTTAATATAGCTTAGTAACAGCACTCGCCCGCCGGTTTTCCCGAACCGCAATCGCATTCTTCCGCCGCCCCGCAGCATTCGCCGCATGGCTTTCCCGAACCGCACGGGCACAGATCGCTTAATCTTGGCATAATGTTTATCTGCTATTATTATAACAATTTTGGGAATTTTTTTCAAATTGCAGTTGGCAGATTTATACAGCCTCCTAAACGTCTTACCAAGCTTATCTGTCGCATAAGACGCATAAGTCGTATATGACTTATAAGTCTTATACGTCTTATAAGTCATATACGACTTATATTTCCTATTGATATGCGCATCTTTACAATCCCGACCGTCTCGCAGTTAAACCCATTATCTGTCAAAAACAGCAACTGCCATCATGATGGCTTTTTGTTTTTTTAAAATAAAAGCTATAATATTACTAGCGCTTCTGTAAACTGCATTTTATTTGCCAAAACGCAAAAAATATGATAACCTGCCAAATTGTCCGATAAATGCGATTATGTAAGAATTCATCCTTAAATTCGTCATCAATATGGAGTCAAAAACCGAAAAACAATTTATTGCCGCGTTTGATAAATATTCAAACGCCATTTACCGTTTCTGTTTTTTTCGCTTAAGCAACAATCGCGAACTGGCCAAAGATATGATGCAGCAGACTTACCTAAAAGCTTGGGAGTATGTTTATCATGGCAACCAAATTGACAATATCCGCGCCTTTCTCTACCAGACCGCTCGTAATTTAATTATTGACTATCAACGGGCGCGCAAAAATAAGTTGGAGACATCAATTGACGCAGCCGACCAAAATATCTTAACCCGACACTTTAGCCATTATCATTTAATGGATAAAATTGACGCCAAGTTAGCGGCGGAAATTCTTAATGAACTTGACGATATTTACAAAGAAGCGCTGCAATTGCGTTTTATTGATGGTCTCCGTCCCAAAGAAATCGCCCAACTGCTTGAGCTGTCAGTCGACGTCGTCTCGGTCCGCATCAATCGCGGGCTAAACCAAATGCGTAATATTATTAACAAAAAAAATGGACAAAATATCTAAAAAAATCTTTAAAGTTTTAAGACGGGAAAAGCTCTCGGCAGAGGAGCTAAATTCGGTGCGGCAAAACGTTTTAAGCAATATCAAAGAATATCCGTCCGATCAAACATTTGCGCCGGAATTTAATCACGGCTGGCTTTTTAATCGCCTGCTCAATGCCAATAAATATTTAGTGGCCGTAGCGGTTTGTTTAATAATAATTTCCAGCAGCGGCTTAATTTCTTATGCCGCCGAATCCGCTCTGCCGCAAAATATTTTATATCCGATAAAAATTAATGTTAATGAAAAAATTAAGTCGGCCTTGACGATCACGCCCGCCGCCAAAGCCAAATGGCAGGTCCAACTCGTTGCCCGCCGTCTATCCGAAGCCGAAAAATTATCAGAAATTAAAGAACTTAGAACCGAAACGATTCAAAATTTAGAAAAAAATCTTAACAGCGAAGTTGAAAATGCGCAAAATTTAATTGAACATTTTAAGCGTGAAAACACTGAAGATCTCGCGATCAGCACCTCGTCATCGCTTGAGGCAACTCTAAAAGCTCACGCCGAAATACTAACTTCAATCATTGAAAAATCTATTGACGAAAACGCCGCTGAAAAAAAAGATGATGATGAAAAAATAAAAGAAAAAATTGAACTTTTAAAATCAGTGGCTGAAACAACCAAAGATTCCGCGGAGTTTCGGTCGCAAGTTGAATCTGAGGCGCTGGCAAAACCAGAATCGCAAATTGATAATTTAGCTCAAGAAAAATTAAAAGAAGCAGCTTACGCGATCAATGAAGCGCAATTCTATTTTGAAGCTAATCAAAGTCAAATTAACCCGACTGAATTTCAGCCCGCCTGGCAAAAGCTGCAAGAGGCCAAACAAATTTTTGCTGCCGGTGAAAAATTTATGGCAAAAGAAAATCATAAAGAAGCTTTCGTATCTTTTCAGACAACAATTCGCTTAATACAGGCGGCAAAAATTGTTTTTGCCGCTAGCTATTTACAAAATATTGAACCTGAAAAATTAAAAGAAACCGAGCTAAATCCTAACGAAAATAAAAATGCTGACAATCAAGATAAACAAAAACCGCCGGAATCTGAAAAAGAAAAATCTAATTCAAGCTCGGAATCTGCCGACAAAAAACGCGACGATAATCAAAAAACGCAAGAATCTATCATAGAAGCCAAAAACATTTTGGAAGAAGCGGAAAAAATTAGGACTGAAGTTGAAGCTGAATCAACCGACGAGAAAGACCAGTCAAAAAATGAGGAAATAAAAATTAATAGCGAAAAAGATGAAGATAGAAGCAAAAAAAATAAAAATCAAAGCTAATATAACTGATTTTGCAAACATTAAATGGCTCCGAAATCGCGGGGCTTTTTTATTTTTCAAACGCCAGAAAAGTGGTTGGCGGCAAGCGGCCGTCCCCCGCCCCCAACTCCGGGGTGTGCCAGGTGAACGGGCATCCGCCTCCTATCGGTCTTATACGACTTATAAGTCTTATCGGTCTTATACAACTTATCCGTCCAATATTTCTGATTAGCCCTACCCATCCCATCCATTAGCCAAAATTTGATTTTTGCCTTTGCGCTCCTCCCCTTCAGCTTGCGCCCCGCCTTTCTCTATGGACATCACATTATGAAAACGCACTTAGAACGTCGGAAAAATTGCGGCCTGGCGCAGTTTCGCAGCAAGGGAAATTTGAGCCGTAGTCC
>CAYHQU010000116.1:0-2980 GCA_964358955.1 uncultured Gammaproteobacteria bacterium
GCCAGGCCGCAATTTTTCCGGCGGACTGGTGCGGTTTCATAATGTGATGTCCATATATTTGAATCAAGCGTTCCGGGGACGGCCAGCGCTGACCAATAAACCAGCCGGCGCGAACGGGAATACTTTTTCAAATTTCGCGATGGACGATGCTTCCATTTCTATTACATTATAAACAAGTTTGAAATTACGTCGTTCGGTTGAAATGATCCCGCAGACGCGGGATCATTTATCCCTCTCTCGTAATTATAACAAAAAAATCGCGATTAGAATACAGCGATTTTTTTGTTGAATTTATTTGATTTTTAATTTTATAATTTTTCCCATCTAACCACCATACCGCGGCCGCGTCAGAGTGGTTAGATGAAAATTTAGTCGGCGTCAACAATTTTTAGCAGCTTCACGTATGCCGATAAATTTGAATCATTAATCAATTTTTTTACTGGCCCTAAAACATCATAACGACAAATCCAGACGCTTTGTTGAACTTTCTCAAAATTTAAAAGCTTAAGATTGGCGCGAAAAATATCTCTTAGAGCGTGCATCTTTTCAGGGATGTCAAATAAAACTAAAATGTATTGATTTTGAGGTAACTTTTTTCTCTTAATGTCAGAAGCGGTTTTCCCGAATAATAATAGACGGCCAATCGGAGTAATAACATAACCCTTGGCATTATCTTTAAAAACTTTTTTTTCAATTAATTTTCTTTTCTGCAGACGCAATAAAGCATTATAAATTTTTTGTCGTTGTTTTTTGTTTTTTATCATTTTTTCTGCCCAACGGCGATATTTTGTCCGACGCGGATCGCCAGGAACACTTAAGCCAATTGATAGACTATAGCAAATACGGTTATGATCCAAAATCGTGGCGATAACATATAATACTTTATCGGGAATTGATTTAATTGCCATAAAATTTGCTTTTTTCCATCTAACCACCATACCGCGGCCGCGTCAGAGTGGTTAGATGATTTAGATGGATTTTTTGGTAAGGCTTAACGATAGACTGTATAGTTATGGCTACTCAATTGCTCCCAGATAAACTTCAATGGTTATTTCCAGACCGGCGCGGTTGACAGTTAAATAAATTAGCTCGCCGGCTTGATAGCTTTGGATTAAGTTGGTTAACGGCTCGCGGCTGGAGACATTTTGGCCATCAACTTTTAAAATAATGTCATCTTTTTTTAGACCGGAAGCGGCGGCGGCGGTATTTTGTTTTGGCTGGCTTACGACTAAGGCGCCGCGTTCAAGACCATGGGAATAATCCGGACTTAAACCGGGGGCCGAAGACAAATCCAAATAATTAACGCCTAGGGCCGGGCGATTTACAAAACCATTTTTTAACACGCTTTCAATAACCGGCCGAAAATAATTTACGGGAACGGCTAAATTATTTGAAACAATGCCGATAATTTCGCCGGATAAATTTACAACCGGCGCGCCCGGATAGACATTTTCAAGCGGCAGATTGAAGGCCAGATAATCAGAATGGGTTTCGGTTGAGATTACGGCCGAAGTTTGATTTTTATTATTTAAAGATTTAATTTGGTTTAATAAAATTTCTTGAGGCAGATTAAGGATTAAAACAGTTTGGGCAAGCTGGATGTCGGAGGCGACGCCGAGTTTGGCAACCGGCAAATTTAAAGCGTCAATTTTTAAAAAGACGGTTTTGGCAACCGTATCATTTATCTGCTGCTGGATTTGATAGAATTGGTTATTTATTTCAACGACAATTTTATCGCGGCTAACCTTGAGCGCGTCGGCGGAAGTTAAAATCCAGCCGTCGTTTGTTAAAATAATACCAAAACCTAATAAATTTTTTTCATCGTAAAGAGAGCCGACCGGATCGCTTGATTGAGCTTTTTTGGCGTAAAGGGCGGCAATTTTCGGCCTGACAAGCTCGGCGACAAGTTCGGCTTGCAAATCATTTTTTAGTCCGGAATATCGGCTAAGACGAATTAACTCTTGAATGTTGCCGGAGTTAAGTTGATTGTCAAAAATAAAATCCGGCTCGACGCGCCGCAGGGAGGCGCCGACAAGACCGGCGGCAAAACCTAAGACAACGGCTAAAATTATGGTTATTAATAAAGGGCTGGGTTTGTGATTGATAAAATTCATATGGATTATTATTAATACTAAAAGCAACCTTATTTATATTTTGCCGTTATTAAAATAGCCAAAAGACAAAACAGGCAAATAACAGCATAACGGATAATAATTTTTCGGTCAAAGATGCCAAGCAGGCGGTTGCGGCTAATGCCGGCGGTTAGATAATGGGCAATTGTTAAAATCAACGCTTGATTATAAACGCTTAACGGCAGAAAACTGGCGGCCCAAAATATTTCAACCGAGATGACGGAAATTGTCAAAATATAAGGCCAGCTTCTAATAAATTCAATTCGGCTAACAGTTAAATTTTGGTAGGTTAAAAGCAAAGTGACAATCACATTAATTAGAATCGCGCCCCAAAGCGGAAACTGTAAAAAAATTATCAACGAGAAGAGGGAAGCGTTTAATAAAAAAATAACAATCAAATTAAAATAACTGGAAAAATTTGAAAGCGAGTAGCGCTGGTATTTTTCTTGGGAGAAATGATAAGTATAAATATTTTCAAAAAAGACCGCCAAGACAATTCCTCCTAAAATTACAATCAGGCGGCGGAGAGTCTGCCCCTGGAGAAAAATTGTATAAAGCAGCGTGCTTGAGACCAAAAAAATGGGCGGCAGATAAAAAGTTAGAATTTTATTTTTTATTTTTCTGCCGACTAAAAACCAAACGGCGGCGGCGACTAAGGCGAGCAGCAGCGGAGATAGCCAATAAATTGAGGCGGGGTAGCTAAAGATTGCCTCGGTCAGCAAGATGAGGGCGAGCGGGCAAAAGATTGCCAACGAGTGGATGAGTTTTTTCATGATGATAAAATGCATTGGCCAGCGACGTTCGGGGCTGGCAGTAAATTAAGATTATTTTTCAGCCATTTTTTTAAA
>CAYHQU010000117.1:0-2650 GCA_964358955.1 uncultured Gammaproteobacteria bacterium
GTATTTGAAAAAGATGAGGATATAAAAAATTTGAAATCAAAAAAATCCCCGCCGAATCGGCGGGGATTTTTTAACTGGTGTGGGCGATGGGAGTCGAACCCACTTCTTCACCTTGCCCGTCCTCCGCAGTAGCAGTGGAGCGGGCGACCGGAGTCGAACCGGCGTCTACTCCTTGGAAGAGAGTCATAATAGCCGTTATACGACGCCCGCGCACTACTGCTACGGAGGATGGAGAAGGGTGACATAATAAGCCGTTATACGACACCCGCATTTTATAAATTTATTCTACCACAACATTTTTATGTTTCAAGTGGTGACGAACCCACAAAACAATAAAGAGGATTATCGCCGCGGCAATTAAATAATCGAACTTTCTAAAATAAGTTTCAAGCAGTTTCCAGTTCTCACCCATTTTTTGCCCCAGCCAGCCCAGCAAAAGCGACCATAAAAATGATCCGGTTAAACTTGTGAGGGTAAAAAGTCCAAATGGGACTTTGGTGATGCCGGCCGGGATGGAAATAAAAGTTCGGACGATCGGTAAAAGGCGGCCGATAAATGTTGACCACATCCCATAACGGTTAAAAAATTTATCCGCCAGATTCAAATCGTGGCGCGAAATCAAAATATATTTTCCGTATTTTTCCACCAGCGGACGCCCGCCGTATCTTCCAATCCAATAGGTAATCCATGAGCCGACAGTTGAGCCGATCGCGCCGGCAATCGCGATTCCCAAGAGCGAGAAACGCCCGGACGGAATTAGCGACCCGGCAAAGGGCATAATGATTTCCGAAGGCAGAGGAATTGCCGCCGATTCAATCCCCATCAACGCGCCAACGCCAAAATATCCGAGCGAGCCGATGGCGCGCATCACGAAATTTGTCAAAAAAACCAAGAGGTCACCAATCATAATTGGATATTTATTTTAAAACCTTATAATGAAGTTGGACAGTATCGTCATTCAACTTTTTTATTCCCAATAATTTTAATTCCGATTCAAAATCAGATTCGGCGAAAATCTTTATACCCCTACCAAAAACAAGCGGCTCAATATCGATAAATATTTCATCAATCAATTTTTCCTTAATAAAAGAACTGTTTAGCGCGCCTCCACCCGCAAGAAAAACGGTTGTAAATCCTTTTTCCTCCAATATCCCCAGCACTTCTTTGGGTGACTTGTTTGTAAATATAACTTTATCACCCCATTTATTCTTCGTATCTTGACTCGTCATCACCACATTAAGGGCTTCGGGAAAAGGAAAATACCCTTGTCGCGTCGTTTCCAGAAAGGTATTTTTGCCCATTATGATATTTCCGGCTTCTTTGCTGTTATTAAAAAAGCCCGCAAGATCCTCATCGGATGTCCATTCGGAATTTCCGTCGGCTTTAGCAATATAGCCGTTGACGGACATGCCCATATATAGCACGGTTTTCATAAATCAATTTATCGGGGTGAGAGGACTTGAACCTCCGGCCTCCTGCTCCCAAAGCAGGCGCTCTAGCCAGCTGAGCTACACCCCGTTATTTTTTTAAATACCCCGATGGTTTCGGGGTAATCAGTTTTAATTTAATTTTATCCGGCGCTGCGTTTTTTACCCTGCTCAAATGCCTGGGGCGAGAGTCGGACTCGCCACGCAAGGATTTTCAGTCCTTCGCTCTACCGATGAGCTACCCAGGCTCAAGCATTTGGGCGGGGCTCTACCGCTTAAAATTTATAAAGAATTATCGCGCGCCGCAATTCTGAAAACCAACCTATTTATCAAGCTGATTTGCACAATTGCGGGGGCCGGATTTGAACCGGCGACCTCCGGGTTATGGGCCCGACGAGCTACCAGACTGCTCTACCCCGCGATAATGTAAATTCAAAATTTAAAGTGAAAAATTAAAAGTTTAGGATAATTCGCTTCGCTCATGATATTTATATTGTCACAAGGCGACACCTAAATTTTTAATTTTGAATTTTTAATTTTTAATTTACTATGGTGCCGCTGGTGGGAATCCTGTTCGCTCCGACTCACAGCCGGGGCGCTGCGCACCGCATCCTGCGCTTGCTCGGATGCTCTCGCGCCCTTCAATTCCCACTCGCGATTTTATATTTATTTTAAATGGTGCCGCTGGTGGGAATCCTGTTCGCTCCGACTCACAGCCGGGGCGCTGCGCACCGCATCCTGCGCTTGCTCGGATGCTCTCGCGCCCTTCAATTCCCACTCGCGATTTTATATTTATTTTAAATGGTGCCGCTGGTGGGAATCGAACCCACATGGAGTTTCCCCCACACGATTTTGAGTCGTGCGCGTCTGCCAATTCCGCCACGGCGGCATAATCTTATTTTAATTTTTTAAGATACTCCTTACCGATTCCGGATTTGAGATATTTTTCTCTCTGTCTTGCATCAAATCTGGTTGGATATTCTTCTACTATTATTGTTACAAAAGGGGCATACGGACGCGTAGTTATCTCCTTACCATTATTATGTTGTTTTATCCTGCGAACATAATTATTGGTCAGACCAACATAAATATAGGTTCGTTTTATACTTCTTATGGCATATGTGTAAAACATAGCTAATGTCGTGCGCGCCTGCCTGCCGGCAGGCAGGTCTGCCAATTCCGCCACGGCGGCATAATCTTATTTTAATTTTTTAAGATACTCC
>CAYHQU010000117.1:2750-2923 GCA_964358955.1 uncultured Gammaproteobacteria bacterium
TAGCTAATGTCGTGCGCGCCTGCCTGCCGGCAGGCAGGTCTGCCAATTCCGCCACATGCCCGTTTTTTAGCTCAACAAGAAGCTTTTATTAGTATAGCACATCTAAGTCTTTTTGCCAATATCCGCGAGCTTTTGCTTTTTTAACTGAATCGGGATAAAATCATAGTAATAAG
>CAYHQU010000118.1:0-2902 GCA_964358955.1 uncultured Gammaproteobacteria bacterium
AATTTATCTCCAACTCAAAAATTCCGCTCTGACCGCCAAGTCTGCCTGTAAAATAAATCAGCTTGCCCTTTTTATCAATAAATAAATTTCTGCCCAGCAAATTAAGCTCGGCCAGCTTAAAATTATTATTAACAATTTCAAAGCCAAGCTCAATAATGTTTAACGTATTGTCGGCGATATAAATTATATAATCGCTGTTTTGCAGCCGCACCGCGTTTTTTATTTCCTGCCCAACCCTCGTTACCAAATGCAAATCATTATTTTCCGCGCTGTAATTGTAAATTTCAAAATCATTGTAAAAAATCGCGCCCTTAAAATCACCCGTCCAGTTAACTTCTTTTGCCTTTACCGCCTGCATTATACTTTTTTGTTCCGTCTCCGATTTTTCAAAAACATCGCGGTTGGCTAAAAACATCTCATTATTTTTTTTGTCAAAAACTAAAAGCAAATTATTCGGCGCTGGTCTAAATTCATAATTTGAAAAATTAGGCAGACGCAGCGCTTTTATTGATTCATCGTTCTCAAGCGTCTGATGGTTTAAATATGAGCCGTCGCTTGTCTTTGTTATGTAATAAACATTTTGGCCTAAAATATAAAAATCCTCAATATATTTTGCCATCACCGCCTTTGTCTGTTCGGTTTCGGCGTTAATTTGGTAAAGCGAATTTTTTGATAAGCCGTATAACAGCCCCGCGTTAAGCCGATCCCAATGCAGTTTTTCAAAGCTAAAAGCTTTCAACTTTGGTAATTCTTTTGCCTGCTCCATCTCAATGTCAATAAACGCGTAGTTATTATAATTATATTTTACAAGCATTTTTTTATTATTTCCCGACCATTCAATAAAATTTATCATGTAATTTGGTTTTGTGCTGAATAAAGTTTTTGTCATTAAACTGTCGCGGTCATAAATATTAATCGCGCTTTCCTCGCCGTCAATGAAATTGTATAAATAGCGGTTTCCCCCAAAAATCGGCTCAAGCCAAAAAATCTCTCCCGCCGTCTCTAAGGCAGGCAGACTTTTTTTTATCAATAAAATATTATTGGCAAAAGTTGTTAAATTGCTTTGGACTTTTAATTTTTTTTCCCACGAAAAATAACCCATTTTTTCAATTTTTACTAAATAATCGTCAGGCAGTAAATTTTTTAGTTCAATCGGCGTTTTTCTTGCCGCCTTGTTTTGGTTAATAAAAACATCCGCTCCTTTCGGCTCCGTTTCAATAATTAAAATCCCGGTTTTTTGCAGTTGCGCCAGCTTAAAATTATAGCGATATCCGCTCGCGTACAATATAATTATCGGCGTCAATGCCAAAAAGACTATGATGAAGATTAGATAAATTATTCGCCTAATGCTTAAATCCATATATCCCCATTGTATATATTTATTTGATATGATACAATATTACTATATTTAAATTTTGCCATAAAAACAAAGATAAAGCAAATGTTCAATTTTAAATCAAAGTTGATAAAAAAAATTACCCTAAGCTATCTCTTGGTTTTTTTTATTTTATTCGTTTTTTTGGGCGGCGTCTACCTTGGCGCTAAAAACGAAACAACCCCGGCAGAAAAAGCAGCCGCTGTCGGCGGTAAAGTTATTGGTAAAGAATCCGAAATTCCCGATTATCTTAAAAGAGATGTAAATTTTAATTTGTTTTGGGAAGTTTGGGATTATTTAAAAAACAATTATGTTGACGATAATGTGATGGACACTAAATTATTTTACGGCGCGCTTGCCGGCGTCGTCGCCGGACTGCAGGACCCATACTCGGTTTTTTTAGAGCCCGAGACCTCAAAAAAATTTCAGCAGGAATTATCCGGCAGCTTTGAAGGCATTGGCGCCGAAATCGGCCTTCGCGACGACACGCTAACAATCATCGCCCCCCTGCCCGGCAACCCGGCTGAAATCGCCGGCCTGCTTGCCGGCGATAAAGTGCTCGCGATTGATGATTATGATACAACCGGCATGTCTTTGGATTACGCGGTAAATTTAATCCGCGGCCCCAAAGGCACAACTGTAAAATTAACAATTTTGCATAACGGCGACTCTGTCCCGACCGAAGTTCATGTTGTCCGCGACACCATAAAAATTGTCAGCGTCTCCTGGAAAATGTTAGATAACCAAATCGCCAAAATTGATTTAAAATATTTTCATGAAGATACTTTAACGAGGTTTAATACCGCCGTCCGCGAAATAATCGCGCAGCAACCCCGCGGCATCATTTTAGATTTGCGCAACAATCCGGGCGGCTTTTTGCAAACCGCCGTTGAAATTACCGCCAACTGGGTTGGCGCCGACAAAATTATTGTCATTGAAAAGCGGCGCAATGAAGATTTTTTTGGCCACCAGGCCGCCGGCAGTATCGCCTATTTTCAAGATATTCCGACCGTGGTTTTGATTAACAAAGGCAGCGCTTCCGGCTCCGAAATCGTCGCCGGCGCCTTGCAGGACTACAAAGCCGCCACCCTCGTGGGCGAGACAACTTTTGGCAAAGGTTCAGTCCAGGAGCTTAAAGCGCTTGAAGACGGCTCGTCAGTCAAGCTGACCATTGCCAAATGGCTAACCCCGGCCGGCCGCGAAATTGACCAAGAAGGCATCGCGCCGGACGTGGAAGTGAAGCTGGTAAAAGAGGATTACGACAAAGACCTAGACCCCCAGCTTGACAAAGCGTTGGAAATTTTGCGGTAATTAGTAATTGGTAATTGACGATAATTGTTAAATTGTTAAATTGTTGATGACGGTGATTGGAAAGTAGTTGTTAAGGTGGGAAGGTGGGAAATTGCTAATGACGACGGACGACGATGCCCTCGGCGATGACCCTCCAATTCGGCGGGCAGGCGCCTTCGGGCCGCGGTAATTAGGGATGACGTGCTAAGGGCGCGTTTTTTTGTTACATGCTACATT
>CAYHQU010000119.1:0-2886 GCA_964358955.1 uncultured Gammaproteobacteria bacterium
AGGCAGTTAAAAATCCAAGCCAGTTCAGTGTGGGCGGGGATATCGGATTGAACAAAGAGGGCGCATTTTTTTGGGTTGAGCCCGGCGGCAAGCATATCGGCGGCAAGATTTAAAATTTGTTGCGGTTTATCTTTTGGATTATAATTTTCGGTTATTGAATGATAGTCGGCAATAAAAAAATAGCACTGATAGTCGTTTTGGAGTTTTATAAAATTTTTCAGGGCGCCGAGGTAATTGCCGAGGTGGAGGCGGCCGGTGGGTTGGATGCCTGACACTATTGTTTGTTTATTGGTCATATATTTATAGTAGCATTAAAATTTTCAATTTACAATTTTTAATTTCCAATCAATGACTCAATTTTCAATTTTCAAACACCGTAATTGAAAATTAATTCATTAAAAATTAACTGAAAATTGAGAATTGAAAATTGTAAATTATTGGCTGGCCATTTCCGCCTCTTGCAGATGCAAACTTAGAAGTTTTGACACCCCGTCGTCACTGATAGTTACGCCGTATAAAACATTGGCTTGGTGCATGGTTGAGCGGTTGTGGGTGATGACAATGAATTGGGTTTTATGGGCAAGCTCGTCTAAGATGGCGGCAAAGCGTTCGGAGTTGGCTTCGTCTAAGGCGGCGTCAACTTCGTCTAAGATTACAAAAGGCGAGGGATTGGAGGAGATAACGGCGCAGATTAGGGCAATTGATACGAGCGCTTTTTCGCCGCCGGACAGCATGGAGACGCTTTTTAATTTTTTGCCGGGCGGGCAAGCTTCAATATCAATGCCGTAGATAGTATCATGTTTACTTTTGATGATTTTTTTTATTTCTTCGTCGGTTTGGCTTAGTTCATCGTTTAACTTATTTTCAGCCAGGTTTAATACCGGCGTCTCGGGGGCGGCAGAGTTTGGAGCTTCTTTATCTTTTTTTTCCACTGGTTTAGACAAGTCGGATTCCTTGATTAAAATTAAATTAGCTTTGCCGCCGGAGAAAATGGTTTTAAAATATTTTTGGAATTCGGTATTAATTTTATGGAAGGATTGGTCAAATTGCTTTTGAATCGTTTTATCAAGCTCGGCAATAATTTTTTTCAGGTCGGCAATCGTGGCGGTTAGGTCGGCGGATTGTTTAACCAAAAATTCGTAACGTTCTTTGGTTTTTTTATAATCTTTTGTTACTTCCGGGTCAATGCCGCCGATAAGTTCAAGCTGGCGCTTTAGGCGCTGGATTTCGGATTGAAGAAAAGTTTCGTTAAGCTGGCCGGAGACAATAAACTCTTTAATCCAGTCCAGTCCGCCGAGTTCTTGGCTGATTTCATAATTTAAATCCTCGCGGCGGGTTTCAATTTTGGCAATTTCAATTTTTAGTTCATTGAGTTTGTTGGCAGATTTATAAAATTCATTTTGTTCGGACTGAAAGCGGCGCTGGAGATTAAAAAATTGGTCTTTTTGGCGGTCTTGAGCAGCGTTAAAGACGGCAATTGATTTTTGGGCGGAGATAACTTTTTGTTCGGCGGCTTTAAGGTCAAGCGTCAGCGTTTCTAATTTTTTCAGCAGGTCTTGAGTTTCCGAGTCGTCTTTAGTTTCGGTTTTTTTCGGGTTTTCAAGCTGTAAAATCAGCTCTTTGGTTTTGGCCGTAATTTCTTTAATTAAAATTTTTAAGTCGGGGAGCTGGCCTAAATTATTTATTTTATCAACTTGGTTTAAAAATTTATCAGTCAGACCGTCAATTTTTTTAAGCTGGCTTATAATTTCGGCGGTCGGCAGAATTTTAGGGGCGAAAGTTTTGCGCTGGCGGGCAAGCTCAATTTTACTTTCAAGAATTATTTGCTGGCGCGAAAGTTCATTTTTTTGTTCAACTAATTTTTGGTAGTTTTGCTGGAGCGAGTTGAACTGTTCGGTGCGGGAATCTTGTTTTTCAATGGCGTTAAGCTCCAGTTGGATTTTTTCAAGCGTCTGTTTTTTAGTGTCGGTTTCTTTTTGGAGCGCTTCAAGGCGGGGGGAATATTTTTTTGTTTGGCTGTCAAGATTTTGCCAAGACAGAAAATAGAATTTTTTTTGGTTTAAAATTAGTTCGCTTTGAATTTTTTCTTTTTTTTCCAGCTTGTTAACTTGGCGGGTTAAAGAGTGGAGGACGGGTTCAATTTCGTTGATGACAATTTTTGCCTGTTTAAGATTTTCCCAAGAGCCGCGGAGTTTATTAATTGAGCTGTCGCGTTTAATTTGGTACTGCTTGACGCCGGCGGCTTCATCAAAAAAATCTTTGCGTTCGGATAAAGTCGCGCTAAGAAAGGAATCAATCGTCCCTTGACTGACGATGCTGTAGCTTTTTTGGCCGAAGTTGGCTTTGGCGGCAAGCATGACAATGTCTTGGAGGCGGACTGGTTTTTTATTGATTAAATATTCGGCGTCGCCGCTGCGGTAGAGGCGGCGGGTGATGACAACTTCGGGATAATCAACGGGGATAACTTTATCTTCGTTGTCAAAACAAAGCGAGACCTCGGCGAGATTAAGGCGGGAGCGAATATCCGAGCCAGTAAAAATAACGTCCTCGGTTTTTTTGCCGCGAAGCGATTTTAGGCTTTGTTCGCCAAGCGCCCAGCGGATAGAATCAACAAGGTTTGATTTGCCCGAGCCGTTTGGGCCGACGATGCCGGAGATGCCGCATTGGGAGCCAAAAAGCGGACTTTGGCCGGATGTTGATTTTATCAGGGGGCAGTTTTTAGCGGGCTTGGGAAATTGCAGGATGGTTTTATCGGCGAAAGATTTAAAGCCGGAGATTTCAAGCTGTTTGAAATACATGGATTTTTGTTGGTGTTAGTTTATTGCTATCTCCTTTATTATATTATACTTGAAAGTTGTGGCGTTTTCAACTTTGGTAATAATTGTT
>CAYHQU010000120.1:0-2872 GCA_964358955.1 uncultured Gammaproteobacteria bacterium
TAAATCCACCCACGCCAATTTAACGGGATATCTATCCCGTTTTTTATAAAATTTAATTGTAAAATCATTATACCAAACCCCAAAAAACATTACAACCCCATTTTAAAAAAGCAGTCAATAGTCACGATCGTGACTATTGACTGCTTTTTATTTCGTGTTATTTTGGGTTAATATCAGTCCCGCTTAGCGGGATCAGTGTTTATAAACCAAGCTCCCAAGCAATCTTTTCCCCAAATTCTTGCGCCGCCTCCGGCCCGGATGCCGTAATAAAATTCCCGTCAACTTCAACCGGCATCCCCGTGTACTCCGCCCCGCGTCTTTTTAAGGTCTCCTCCTCGCTGTAAAACGCCGTCACCTTCCTGCCCATCAGTAACCCCGCGTTCGCCAAAATTGTCGGCGCAATACATATCGCCCCAACAATTTTTTTTGCCGCCGCAAAACTCCGCGCCAGCCCCCAGGCCCCATCGTCCTCAAAATAGCTCATCGCCCCCGGCCCACCGACAAAAACTATTCCGTCAAAATCGTTTGCCTTAATATCGGCTAAAGTATATTCCGGCCTAACCTCCGCGCCAAGTTTACCGATCGCTTTTTCTCTTGTCCGCGCCGCTACCGCCGTTCTAATTTTTCTACTCTCTAAAACTCTTTGCGGAACCAACAACTCTTCGTCTCTAAAATTATTTTGCGCCACTATAAATATAACTGATTTTTCCATATGATTAAAATTAATTAAAAAATTTTACAACAATCTCATTGAACAACCTCGATCTCGTCGGCGCAGCTTCCGACCGCCGTCTTTCCGCCCGCTGTTTTTCTAAAATAAAATCCGCCCGAACCTAAAATCTGTTTATCATCCGAAATATAATCCGGAACAATTTTTCTCCCGCCGCCGCAATTTAAATTTTTAAAATCTATCGTCCCAAAAATTCCTACTCTCGGACATTCAAAACCGCCGCCAAGCAAATAATATTTATCTTCTTCCATCGCTGTAATTTCTTCCTGCCAGCCGCCGTAATCAAACCGGCATTGATACAAAATTTTTAAAATCGCCTCGGCCTGACTTTCTCTCTGCCGCTTCAAAATTTTTTGATACTCATCCTTCGGTCGCAAAACTACAAAAATTATTAAACTCGCGCCCGCTAAAATTAAAACTAAAAATATCTTATTATAAATTTTCATATAGCTCTTTACCCTCCCCCTTAACAACTTACCACCTTAGTGCCTTAGTGCCTTAGTGCCTTATCTATATTCTGCTCTTGCTAACAAATTAATCCCCGACTTATAAGGCTGCGGATGCAATCCTCGCAATGCCAGTCCAACCACATTCGCGTAATAAATAAAATCCTTTATCCCGCGGCAACCCGGCAGATAAATTTTTCGCAAGGGATCTCTCTGCTCAACTTCAAGATCAAAATTAATTTGAAAATAATTTTCAATATTGGGAATTAACGCTCCTCCGCCGCTTAAAATAATTTTTTCAACCTCCCGCCCTGACATCTGGCTAAAATATTTTATAAAATCCTTTGCTCGTTCAACAATAACCGAAAACTCTCCTTCCAAAGCCGCCAAAACCGCCTCCTTGTCCGCGTCAAACCCAACCTCTCTCTTGATTGCCTCCGCCCGCTCCAACGACTCGTTTAGCTCTTTTGCCAAAGCGACTGTCGCGCTGTTGCCGCCAACCGGCACCGACAAGCTCCCTAAAAAATATCCGTCCTCAAAATAATTTACATTTGTCGCCAGCGCGCCGATATCTATTATCACGACCGCCTCGTTTTGCGTTAAATCCAAAAGCGCCCGCCCCGCCGCCGCCGCCTCCGCTTCAAAAGCTACCGGAATTAAACCCGCCCGCCCTAAAACATTTGTGTAATCAAAAACTAAATCTTTTCTCGCCGCCTCAAAAAACACCATCGTCTCTTCCTTATTTCTCTTGACAACCTGCCAATCATAATAAATTTCTTCAAGCCGAATATTATCTAGGCTTGCCACTTCGTTTAAAACAACGGTTTTTAAATCCTCCGAATAAATCCCCGGCGGCAGCCGAAATATTCGGCTGAATATTTGTGACTGCGGCAGCAGCGCGACAACCAGCTTTTCTTTAATCGGTCCCGGCCAAGCCGACTTCAATAAAATTCTAAGCGCCTCTACAAGCGCCTCAAAATCCTCAATTTTCCCGCCCTCAACAACCCCCGCCCCCAGTTCTAATCTGCCGTACGCGGCAATCTTTGGCTTTTTTAAAAATCTTTTTTTCAGCCCCAAAACCTCAATAGAACGATCCGAAATATCCAGCCCTAAAATTGTATTTATATTTAGCATCTGCATATAAAATCATTAACAATTTAACAATTTAGCAATTGAACAATCGTCATATTTATTATACCACATTTTCTCCAAATAAAAAAACCCGCCAGCATCTCTCTGACGGGCTGTGCCTGGACTATGTGCTAATGGAAAATATCCCTTATTTCTTTTCGGCTTCTCCCTTTTCTATATGTGTCTTCCAGAAATTCAGAAAACGCCTATACGCAGCTTTTGGATTGGTAACCGGATCCCTCTTGCTAATCTCATGGAGAAATGCTCTACAGCGAGAACAGCTAATCAAGTGTTTTTCTAAGCTGGCTTTACGCCTCTGCGAAAGTTCATCCCTTAAGTATGCCCAAAACACTAATTCATCCGGGCGTTCCTTCTTAGCCATCTTATCCCTCCTTTCTTCCAAGAATACGATGGCCGCCTCTTGCCAAAGATCAGCTGCCAAGATTTAATATCTTAGCAGTATTAGTATAACAAAAATTAAAAATAATAGCAAACACTACTTTCCAAATCAGCCAAAAGTATCATACTACGTAGTATGATACTTTTGGCTCAAAACTTTAATCTA
>CAYHQU010000121.1:0-2851 GCA_964358955.1 uncultured Gammaproteobacteria bacterium
GAGCGGCTGTTCGAGCGTATCTACGTCCGGACATCCTCTGTGGATTCGGGCGGCGGCCGCATCGACGTCGGCGACTTCGATGCGCAGGGTCTCCGCGTCAGCCTCTACTGGGATGACAACCGCTTCGACGATCTGGGCGTCTCGTCCGCTCGGAAGTTCTGAACTTTTGAACACTTGATCCCGCTTAGCGGGATTGAGTCCTTGAGCCTTTGGTGTTCCGCTTAGCGGAATCACCGGAGGCTCTTTTTATTTTAGTAAAAAAATGTTAAAATAAAAATGCCTGCTAATATCAGGCGTCTCCATTGCCCGTCGAAGCTATCGGCGGAGGCGGGAGACATCACCAGAATATCGCCGCCTACGGGTTGCGATAGCGCGTGATAAAAAATAGAAATAGAACTTCTTGTTTGTTCTTAGGGGAGGTGCCTTGAATTTATCAAAGGGTTGCTCCCGAATAAAATACAGGAAAGAGAGGATATACTCCCGCTTTTGGCGGGAAGTAAACTTCAATTTCCAGTGACAAGGATGAGGATAAACAAATAATGTGGATTCGGACGGCAACCGCATCAACGTCGGCGACTTCGATGCGCAGGGTCTCAACGTCAACAACTACTGGGATGACAACCGCAACGACAATCTGGGCGTCTCGTCCGCTCGGAACTTCTATTTCTTACCTGAATTAAGAAACACCCTCCCTTTTTGGCGGGTGTTTCATTTAGGAGTTTTAGTTGACTTTATCCAACCCCCAACCATTTTTCCAATTTCCAGCAGTTTTTCTTCAAGACAAAGATACTTTTTAATATCCAAGGACTTAACTTCTTTAGCCAATCGCATCAGTGTTTTTAAGATAAAAACTTTGTTATCAATTTTATTTAATAGTGGCAGTTTTTTATCTTTAGGCAAGTAAGTGGTTTTTAAGGCGGTTATCAATAATTCTATAATTAAGTTTTGAATTTTTTCTCCCAGTGTATATTTTTCAAATCTGGGAAAATATTTTAGATAATTATTAAATAATTTATACAATTCAATTATTTTATGAATAATGGGGGCTTCGTTTCTAACTCCGTTGGGGGGGGGGATTAGTGGTCATAGTTTTGGAGAAATTAATAATTATGATGATTTAATAAGTTTGGAGAATTTATTTTTGTCCTGGCAACTGTTTAAAAAAGGCAAATCCAAAAGAAAAGATGTTTTGGAATTTGAATTTTGGTTTGAAGATAATTTATTTCTATTATATCAAGAGTTAAAAAGTAAAACCTATAAACACGCAAAATACAGTTCATTTTATGTCCAAGATCCAAAGCTAAGGCGTATTCATAAAGCGGAAGTTAGAGATAGAATTGTTCACCACTTAATTTCAAAATATCTTGAACAAATTTATGACAAAACATTTATTTTTGATTCTTATTCCTGTCGGCTTGGCAAAGGGACGCATAAAGCCGTAGACCGTCTGCAAAACTTTATTCGCAAAGTTAGTAAAAATAATACAGTGCCTTGTTTTGTTTTAAAATGCGATATCAAAAAATTTTTTGACAGTATTGATCATAAAAATTTAGCTGACATTTTAAAAAGGAAGATTAGAGACAAAAATATTTTAAATTTAGCCAAAGAAATAATCAATAGTTTTCCGACCGAAAATAATAAAGGAATCCCGCTTGGCAATTTAACCTCCCAGCATTTTGCTAACATTTACCTTAATGAATTTGACCAATTTGTTAAGCACCAGCTAAAAGTTAAATATTATATTCGCTATACTGATGATTTTGTCATTGTGGCGAGCGATGAATTATATTTAAAAAGTTTGATTGCCCCAATCCGTTCTTTTTTGGCAGATAAATTAGCGCTTGAGTTACATCCTAAAAAAGTTGTAATTTGCAAGTTTCATCAAGGGGTAGATTATTTGGGCTATAAGGTTTTGCCGCATTATCAACTTTTGCGGACAAAGACGAAGAAACGGATATTTAGAAAATTAGAAGGGCGGGTTGAGGAATATAAAAAGGGATTGATTAACAGGCAATCCCTTGAACAATTTTTTCAGTCGTATTTGGGGATATTGACGCATACTGATGCTTATAAATTAGAGCAGAAGTTACGAAATCAATTTTGGTTTTGGCTGGGAGAATGATTGTCATTTTGTTTTATTTCTACTTTTTTTCTAAAGAGGATATACTGTTGGGCGATGGTAAGGATGGTTGTCACAACCCAGTAAAGCATAAGGCCGGCGGGAAGTGTTATGCCGACAAAGACGGTGAAGATTGGCATGAAATAAGTCATTTGTTTGTTGATGGCCGCGGCCATATTTTCATCCTTGCTGCCTTCGGATTTAATAGCTGGTTTTTTAGAGACCAGCATTTTTGTCTGCCAAAACTGGGCGGCGCCGGCGAGAACCGCGAGATAGAGATTAGTTTTTGATAAATCTAGGAAGCCAAAGGAGATTGGGTTTAGGGCGCCGGGGTGGGTGATAAAAGGATAAAGGGCGGAGAGGGCGTCGGGGTTGGTTAGCCCAGCCCTGAAGACGACAAAGACAGCGATTAGAAAAGGGAGTTGGATTAAAGTTGGGAAACAGGAAGAGAAAGGGTTGACTTTTTCGCGCTTGTAAAGCGCCATGAGTTCTTGGGAGAGTTTTTCTTTTTGGCCTTTATATTTTTGCTGGAGTCCTTGGATTTTTGGTTGGATTTTTTGGAGGTCTTGTTGGGATTTTAAGGATTTTGAAGTTAAGGGGTATAAGACGAGTTTAATAATTACGGTCATTAAAATAATCGCCAGGCCGATGTCGTGGCCGGCAATGTTATAGAGGAAGACCAGGAGATTGAAGGTTGGCTGATAGAGGATGGCATTAAAAAGTTGGGACATA
>CAYHQU010000122.1:0-2838 GCA_964358955.1 uncultured Gammaproteobacteria bacterium
TTGACGTGCAGGGAAAAACTTTAACCGAACATGTTGTCGCGATTTTAAAAAAACACGGCGTAACCGAAGTGATTTTATCTTTGGGATACATGGCTGAAACGATAAAAAATTATTTTTCAGCCCAGCGTGATTTTGGCGTGAAAATTGATTTTTTAGTGGAAACCAAACCAATGGGCACCGCCGCCCCCTTACTGCTGCTAAAAAAAATCGGCTGTCCAATAACCGAAGATTTTTTTATGGTAAACGGTGATAATTTATTTTCATTAGATATGACTGAAATGCTAAAATTCCACCGCGACCAAGGCGCAGTCGCCACCGACGCGCTAACCGAAGTTGCCGACCCGTCTGCCTTTGGCGTGGCAAAGTTAGACGGTGACAAAATTATTGATTTTGTGGAAAAGCCCGCGGCGGAAAGTGCTCCCAGTAATTTTATAAATTCCGGCTACTATGTGCTTAGCCCAAAAATTTTTGAGTACGTGCCAGACGCAGATTTTGCCATGATGGAGCGTGATATTTTTCCTCGTCTGGCTGGCCTTGGCCTACTTTACGGCTATAAGGGAAGGGGACAGTGGTTTGACACTGGGACTTATGAACGTTATGATGAAGTGAAAAAAGAGTGGCATGGAGTGTAGAATTTTATGAAAGTTTATCAAACAAAAATAAAAAAAATTGCCGGAACTGATTTTTCCGAAGTCCACCGACAAGCTTTATATTTTTATAAACAGTTAAAAAGGAAAACAAAACGTCGCCCATATATTAGATCTGCATATTTTAAGAAAGATAAAATATTTTTAGAATTTTTTTGGCACCACTTATATGAAAAGAAAAATTTTCGTGATAAGGTCAGACGGATGAAATATTTTCCTTGTGCCATAGAGCTAATTAGAAATTCTCGATGCGAGCCAATATCAAAAGAAAATCCCAATCGGCGATCGGAAATACTTCATCGTTTTGCCGGCACCAGTAAAAATCACGAACTCTTTTTTGTGCAAATCAAGGAAGATAAAGCTAGCGGACAGAAGTGGCTTATTTCAGTATTTCCCGTGGAAAAATGAAAAAGACCTTCCGCTAATTGTGGTTTATAAACCACGGCCGAAAGTCTTTTCTTAAATATTATACTAAATGTAAAAAATTTGTCAAGGGGGAAGATATACACATGTTATTTTACCACAGAAGAAAATCCAAAAAACTGAAAATCATCATATTTTTGGCAATTATAATTTTGTTAATGGCGGTTTTTTATAATTATCAAATTTCCCGCCCGGCTTCAACCAACCCGCGGCTTGTCAATTTTATGATTGAGTCCGGCCAAAGTTCAACTGCCATTAGTCAGAATTTAATAAATGCCGAGTTAATCAGAAGCCCAATTTTTTTTGAACTTTACGCTTGGCTAAGTGGCAGCGATGATAAACTTCAGCCCGGGCAATATCAGCTGCCGGGAAATTTATCCATTAAAGATGTTTTAAAAATAATAACGGCCGTAAAATTAATTAAAGAAAAACAAATCAGAATTATTGAGGGCTGGACGCTTACCGATATCGGCGAGTATCTTGAACAACAAGGCATCGCTGCCAAAGACGAGTTTATGACCGCCGTTCAACGTAAACAGCAATGGTGGGACAACTATAATTTTTTGGTTGATAAGCCGCGCGACGTTGACTTAGAGGGTTATTTGTTTCCCGACACGTATCGGATTTATGAAGGCGCAAAACTGCAAACTGTCTTGGTTAAAATGCTTGATAATTTTGACCGAAAAATTACACCCGAACTGCGCGCGGAAATTAAAAAACAAGATAAAACTCTGCATGAAATAATAACCCTGGCTTCAATTTTAGAAAAAGAAGTCAACGCTTACGAAGACCGCCGCACTATTGCTGGAATTTTTTACAGGCGGCTAAGCTTGGGCATGGGCTTGCAGTCCGACTCAACCTTAAATTATGTAACCGGCGTTGATGTGGCGCGCAATGCGCGTGAAAATTTGGATTTAGATAGCCCCTATAATACTTATAAATATCGCGGCTTGCCGCCCGGCCCGATTTCTAATCCCGGACTGTCTGCGATTAAAGCCGCAATCTATCCGCGTTCCGTGCCTTATTTATATTTTTTAACAACCCCGGACGGCGTCGTAATTTACAGCCGAACGTATGAAGAACACGTGGCCGCCAAGGCAAAATATTATCCGTAGATCACTGAAAACACAAAAAACACGAAAACACGGAAAGCACAAAAATACCCCATCACGTTTTTCTAAAGATAATCTTAATCAGAGTAAAAATTTGTTAATTAAAAAAAGACCCGGCTCTGTAAAGAGTTCCGGGTCTCTGATGGAACGGAAGTCCGTATTTTCAGTCGCTACAATCAACAAGCGATTCCAGTTTTTCTTTCTGCTCTTTTGTCAATCTAACCACGCGCGCCGCTGCCGCCGGGCAGAATGGTATGCCATCCAGGCCCTCAATAAGCAGTCTTGCGTAGTTTTGCAACAGCTGCATCCGAAGAGTCATGGTCTGTCCCAAATCGTCTTCAGAATTAATGAACGATTCCAGTTCATCCCTCTGTTCTTTTGTTAGGCCGGCCTCTCGAGCCGCTACCTGCGGCCTGATCGGCGGATTGCCAGCGCGCAACGTCGTATAATGTCTCAGCTGCTTTGCCGTCATCCGAACCGTGCCGGCTTGCGTTTCGCTGTCCATCTTCTTTCCCTCCAAACAAGGAACAAAAACTATCAATTCACCATGAATTGATATTTAAAAATATTATCATAAATATTAAATTTGTCAAATGGCATCATTTTAATGAAGTCATCCCGAGGCCGCCGCAGCGGCCGTGGGGATCTCAAAAAGT
>CAYHQU010000123.1:0-2835 GCA_964358955.1 uncultured Gammaproteobacteria bacterium
AAGGTATGACATTTCTACTTTGCTCTACTATGACATTATCACGTTGCTACGACACGGAAAATCAGCTCACTTGACAGTATCGGCGCGATAAGTTATGATGATTTAATTTAGCATAAATTTATGGCTCTAAACACAGCACAACAAATTTTTCAAGCAATTAAAGGAAGCCAGCAAAGCTTAATTACTTTCCGTAAAAATTTTTCCGTTGATTCGGCGGCAAGCGCTTTGGCGCTCTTTTTAATTATAAAAAAGATGGATAAGCTTTCGGAAATATCAGCTCAAGATTTTTTGGCGCCAAAAAATTTAGGATTTTTACCCAATGTTGAAATAATAAAATCGCAACTAGAAAATATCCAAAAATATATTATTAGTTTAGACTTAACCAATAATAATTTAGACCAGTTTAGTTATAATATTGAAAACGATAAACTTAATATTTACTTAAGCCCGAGCGGCGGCGCGATTGATTTTTCAACATTAAAAACATCAAAATCAAAATATCGCCATGATTTAATTTTTACGGTTGACACGCCGGATTTAGAATCGCTGGGCGCGCTATACCAAAATAACCGCGATTTTTTTTACGAGACAACAATTATAAATATTGATAATCATCCAGAGAACGAAAATTTCGGACAAATAAATTTAATCAATCCAAGCGCGGTAGCAGCTTCAGAAATTATTTTTGATATTTTAGAATCATTTGGAGGCGAACTATTAGATCCAGAAATTGCGACTTGTATTTTGACGGGGATGATTGCAAAAACAAACAGCTTTAAGACGGCAAATGTCACGCCAAAATCCTTAAATATCGCAAGCCAGCTAATCGCGGCAAAAGCCGAACGGCAGGAAATTATTAAAAATTTGTTCCGTTCGCAGAGTTTAACTAATTTAAATTTATGGGGGCGGGCGTTGGCGCGGCTAAAAAATGATTTAGACGAGAGATTGGTTTGGACAATACTTTCAGAAAATGATTTTATTGAAGCGCAGGCAGAGAAAAAAAATTTAGACGGGATGCTGGAAGAGTTGGCCGAATCGCTACCAAAAACAGAGGTGGTAATTTTATTTATTCAGCAGGGCGACGAAATATTCGTTAATACAAATGTGATTAAGAATAATAATGCATTAAAGCTAACGAGTGAATTTAGCCCATCGGGCTCAAAATTATCAGCCGAATTTAGTTTAAAAAATAAAAATTTAGCCGAGGCGGCAAGAGAAGTTTTGGATATAGTGCGAGAAAAAATGAAAGCGGGCGCGGGGGTTTAATTTTTTCTAATTTAGGGTATAATAGAAGTATAAATTTCTAAATTGTTAAATTGTTAAATTGTTGGCCGTCACTTTTGAGCCCAACAAAATCTGAAATCTGAAATCAACGGGCGCGTATAGCTCAGTGGTTAGAGCGACGGCCTTATAAGCCGTAGGTCCCTGGTTCAAGTCCGGGTACGCGCACCAGACAATTCATTAAAACATTAAAACACCGGCCTTCGTCCCGTAGCCGCGGGACTACGGCAAGGCAGGCGAGAACATTAAAACAAAAAATCACCCACCAACACTTCCATTACAGTAGGCGCAGCAAAAATTAAAATACAAATTGTTCTATTGTTACATTGTTCAATTGTCAGCCGTCACCTTCAGGCGAGCGGCAATCTGAAATCTAAAATCATAAATTTGAAATCATTTCGGGCGGTTAGCTCAGTTTGGTTAGAGCGCCACATTGACATTGTGGAGGTCGTAGGTTCGATCCCTATACCGCCCACCATTCAACAAGTTCATGGTCTAAAACTAAAAAAATCCCGCGGAGGCGGGATTTTTTTAGTTTTAGACCATGAACTTTTAGAATTTAAATTCACGAAAAAATTATTTTTCCAGTATAACTCCCCCGTGGTAAACTAATCCATATACCAGCTTTCCTTGGTAAAAAATTTTTTCTTCTCCCTCAAATTTTTCTACTGTTCCCTTTATTTTGTTAAAATATTGAAAATTATCTTTTTTAAATCTTCGAGGGCCTCTAAATGGTTTATCCTTAGAAATTTTTTTTAAAGCCTCTCGGAGAAATTGATAAATCTGCTTTGGAGGAATACTTTTAGAAATTGCTCTGCCATAATAATTCATTCCCCAAACGATTTTTCCGTTTTGAAAAACAACCTCTTGACCTACAAAGGGATTAAAACCAAAATATCTGTCTCTATATCTGAATTTTTTCTCTTTAAACTCAAATTCTTTACTTCCATCTGGAAGAAGATTTTTTTCACCTTCACCGCTCGAGGCATAAGTGCTAATTTTTGCACTCCCTAAAAATTTACTTAATTGGTTTATATTCATAATAATCGTACTTTTCTCCCCGGCGGAGTCTCCTAAAAGGGACTCCGCCGAGTTTAAGATGAATCAGAGTCCCCGGCGGGAGACTCCGACGAGGAGGAAAAAATTGAAAAATTTGAGTCGGTTAACTATTTTTTCTCAAAAAGACTCCAAATCAAATAGATTAGCGCTCCGCTTATAATAAAAATAATTATAGACGGGAAAACATCTGTTTTCAACATAACATCCAGACTACAGTCGTAACATTGAAATTGTTTAAAAGCAAATAATCCTAATAAGATCCCCGCAATTAAAGAAATAATTGTTTTTATTTTTGTAAATCTGGTGTTCATAATTTTGTTAGGTTAATGCAATTATTAAAAATATCAAAAGGTTCTTTGCTGTTTGCTGGTGTTATGCCACCATCAAACCAAGGGGGGTGTTTGTGAAAAAACACCAACACACAGCGGGTTTATATCTAATGGGTCTGTTGACGAATATCATTTCTGCTGCAAATCCCATAATTCGGTCAATTTT
>CAYHQU010000124.1:0-2825 GCA_964358955.1 uncultured Gammaproteobacteria bacterium
GTTGACGGCCGGCCAATGCCTTTTTCTTCCAGCGCCTTAACCAGCGCGGCCTCGGTGTATCTTGGCGGCGGCTCGGTAAAATGTTGGTTTGGCAAAATCTGCTCGGCCCTAACTTTATCTGCCTTGGCTAAATCCGGCAAAACCGACTCTTTGGTTGAACTGGGATAAACTTTTAAAAAGCCGTCAAACTTAATAATCGCCCCATTCGCCTTAAACGTGTATTTATCTTTCTCATCATTAATTTCAACGGCCGTCTGGTCAATAATCGCCGGCGCCATCTGCGAGGCAACCGCGCGTTGCCAAACTAACTTATAAAGCTTTGCCTGCCTTGCGTCTAAAAGTTTGCTCATCTGCGCCGGCGTCTGCGCCGCTTCCGTCGGCCGAATCGCCTCGTGCGCTTCCTGCGCCCCTTTGCTTTTTGTCTTATAATATTTCGGGCCCTCGGAATATTGTTTGCCAAAATTACTGTGAATATATTTTTGCGCCTCGCCTAAAAACTTTCCCGACAAATTTAATGAATCAGTTCTCATGTAAGTGATATAACCTTCTTCATATAATTGCTGCGCCAGCATCATTGTCTGCTTAGCTGAAAATCCGAGCCGGTTGTTGGCCGTCTGCTGCAGCGTTGAAGTGGTAAACGGCGGCGCTGGATATTTTCTGGCTTCTTTTTTTTCAACTGACGCTACACTGTAAGTGGAATCTGTTAACTCTGATAAAATCTTTTTTGCTTCCGCTTCATTTTTTATTGCCAGCTTATCCAGTGCTTTCCCTAAAACCTTCGCGAGCTTGGCTTCAAACTTCGCGCCATCTTTACTGAAAATTCCGTCCACTGTCCAATATTCTTCTTTAATAAAAGCATTGATTTCCCGCTCGCGTTCAACAATTAACCGCACCGCGACCGACTGCACCCGCCCGGCTGAAAGTCCGCGCGCCACTTTTTTCCAAAGCAGGGGTGAAAGTTTATAACCAACCAGCCGGTCTAAAACCCGCCGCGCCTGCTGGGCATTAACGAGCTTGATATCAATTCCGCGCGGGTTTTTAATTGCCTCTTCAATCGCGCCTTGGGTGATCTCATGAAAAACAATCCGTTTAACCTGCGCTGGTTTTGGTTTAATTAATTCCTTGAGATGCCAAGAAATCGCCTCGCCCTCGCGGTCCTCGTCAGTGGCGAAATAAATCAGCTCTGCTTTTTTCGCCAGCTCTTTAAGCTGGGCAACTGTCTTTTTTGCTTTCGGCGGCACCACGTATTTTGGTTCGTAATTTTTTTCAACATCAACCCCAAGCGCGCTGACCGGTAAATCCCGGACATGACCAAAAGACGAAGTAACTTTATACTCCTTGCTTAGAAATTTGGTAATTGTTTTGGCCTTGGTCGGGGACTCAACGATGACTAAATTAGACATATAAATGTAAAGATAGAATAAATTTTTAAAAATGTCAAATTTTTTTAAAATTGTTGAATTGCTAAATTGCTAAATTGTCCCGCTACGCGGGATCCCCCGTAGGGGGATTTTTATCCCAGTCAGTCGACGGGAGTTCCTGTTTCTGTGTCGTTCTGCTCTTGACCCCCACACCTGTGGGCAGGTAGTGGGGATTGACAAAATTTTTAGCAGTGGTATAATGATAATAGGTTGGCAATAATACCTTTTAGGATGCTCTAGTGTTCCCCTCGCGGATGTGAGGATTTAAGCTAGAGATCACCATCCCAGAAGACGCCACCCTATAAATAATCATCTCTCCCAAGAGGTGATTTTTTATCTGGGTTTTTTTGCCAATAATCTTTAAAAAGTTCTTCAACAACAATGATATTATTACGAAGGATGTCATAAAATTCTTTGCCCATTTTACCACCAGTGTGATACCGATATAATGCGCCGCAAATCCAATCCGCTAATTGAATATTGGGATTAGTAGACGAATCAACCATTTCCATCTGAAAGGCAACTTTTGCCGGCAATTGAGGTAAAAGATCCAACTTGATTAATTCTTTAAATTTGGCCGGGGGAAGTTTTTTTAAATGTCTTTTGTCCGAAAAGATGCGAAACTCCGAATCGGCTGTGGGTAAAAGTAAACCAATTGTTTTAGCCACAATTTCCGCATAAAGATAACCAGCTTCCAATCCTTTAGTTTTCCTAAATTCTAAAGGAATATTTTCAGTTTTCAAAAATGAATAAAAAATGCGAATGTCTTGTTTAGTAAAGTAAAGGAGTGTTTTTGCTCTTAACTCATCTGTCAATCTGGTATCAGAAAATTTAACTTCGGCCCGATAACGTAATTTTTTGTTGGAAAACTTTAAATGTTGCCATTTGCGAAATGCTTTAGCCGTCCTTCTTGGCTGGCCAGTCAGAAAACCCCCAACAATAAAATATTTTTGTCTGCTGCCAATAAAATTCCCAGATTCATCAAAAAAGATAAACATTTTATAAAAAGATTATTATATATTAATAATTGAGGTTACCCGTTTAACAAATTTTTTAGTTCTGCTATAATGATTATATCACGATGAGGGCAGGTTCATAAGGGTTAGTCCTTACGTAATTGGCCCTCTTTTAAATTTGCAATTTTGCCATTGACTATTTTTCTAAAGCGTGCTAATTTTATTATTGTGTCAGGCGAGCCAGTTCGCCTGGGTCTGCTCCGATGCGTTGTCGGAGTAAGTGTTCTTTTTAAGGGAGGTGGGTCATGGATGACGTGGTGGATTATTTGAAATTTAGAGTTGATAATTATGACGTTTATCTTTTTCCCGAAGGCACAAAAGTTGGTGGTCGAAGGAAAATGTTTTTGAAAATCGTGGGGGAACAGTTGGCCGTAATTTTTGTCATATA
>CAYHQU010000125.1:0-2757 GCA_964358955.1 uncultured Gammaproteobacteria bacterium
AAAGCTGTTTTTTATTTTTCTTTGCCCACTTGAATTATTTATAATAATCAAGTAAAATAAATACACTAATAATAAATTGTTCTATTGTTAAATTGTTAACATTGTTTTTCCCTGGCGGATCCTCCTGATGGGACTCCGCCAAGTCGGCCGGGCTGGAGACGCGTCAGAGTCCCCTACGGGAGACCCTGACGAAGAGGAAATAAATAAACTGTTAAATTGTTCTATTGTTAAATTATTGACGTTAATTTCTGCGTTTATCAGCATTACTATCAGCGTTTATCTGTTGCTATAATTAAATTAATACAAACAACTTATCAGTTAAAAATAATTAATTATCAATTTTAAATTATGATTCCGACAAAAGTTTTTTTTACCAAAGGAGTGGGGGTTCATAAGGACCGGCTGGCGTCGTTTGAGTCGGCGCTAAGAATGGCGGGAATTGAGAAATGCAACTTGGTTAATGTCTCCAGTATTTTTCCGCCGAACTGCCAGATGGTTAGCAAGGAAGAGGGGCTGAATTATCTTCGGCCGGGGCAGATTACTTACTGCGTGATGGCGCGGAATGAAACTAATGAACCAAACCGGCTGATATCAGCGGCGATTGGGCTGGCGGTGCCTTCGGATTCAAGCCATTACGGCTATCTTTCCGAACACCACGCGTTTGGCGAGACCGGCGATAAAAGCGGCGAGTATGCCGAGGATTTGGCGGCGACGATGCTTGCCACCACCTTAGGAATTCCATTTGATTCTAATTTAGCTTGGGACGAACGAAAACAAGTTTATAAAACTTCGGGTAATATTTTTAAAACCATGAATATCTGCCAGTCAGCCGAGGGCAATAAAGACGGGCTTTGGACGACTGTTGTCGCCTGCGCCGTTTTTATAATAAAGCTTAAATTTGCGTTGCAGATAAATGATTTAAACGCTGATATTACAACCGAATGGGATTTAGTTAAGCCAATTAAACAAAAAATTGACGGCGAGGCGCCGACGCCAATAACCAGGCCGGCAAAAGATCCAATAATTTTAGCGAATGAAAACGCGCCGGAAATAAAAAAGGAGTAATAACTTTATGTTTTTAGAATTAATAATTTATTTTTTCGCGGGAATACTCCAAGATTTTGTTTTAACTTTAAATTGGCGATACGTGGCAAAAGATAAAATTCTGCCGGCGGTTATTTTTTCGTTTTTAGCGACCATAATTTATATGATTGCGCTGTATAACATTTTAACAAAACTTGATTCGGAAAGAACAATGTTGGCAATTATTATTTATGCGCTGGGCATCAGTGTCGGGACATATTTAGGAATGATATTTAAGCCGGGATTGAGAAATCATAAAAAATAGTTAGGTATAAAAAAATCTGCATTCTGTATAATGCGGATTTTTTAAATTTTAAATTGCGGCTATCTGGATTTCGGAAATTGTTAAATTGTTCTATTGTTAAATTGTTAACGACGGCAAACGCAGTAGTATTATAATAAAGAAGTTTGGCGGCCGGAAATTTCGTCGGGCTGAAAAATTTTTATCTCGCCGTATTGGCCGTCAAAGCCGGGCTTAATGATTAACTTCCCGGCTCGGACGCGACGAATGCCTTCAACAATTTCGGGGGTGGTGTGCGGGGCTAAATTTTTCAGCGGTTCATCCAATAAAATTTTTAGTTCAGGGCCTACTTTATTAATTAAATTATTATATTCGGTCTGGACTTGTTTAGAATTTCGGCTTTGCACCTGCAGCGCTTCGGCAATGATTTTATCAAGTTCAATTAGGGATTTAAAAGGAATCGTACCTTCGGGCCTATAACCTTCGGGTTGATCGGCCAGTTCTTCAACACGGTTAAGCACGCCGATGGTTAAAGATTTTTTGCAGACCGGGCAGATGCCTTTTTGTTTTTTGGTGTCGGCAGGTTTTAGAGAAATTGCACACGCTCGATGGCCGTCAAAATGGTACATGCCTTCTTCGGGAAAAAATTCTATTGTATAAAGAAATTTTTCACGGTCTTTTTCGCGGATGATGCGGCGGATTTCAGCATATGATAATTTTTCCGGCGCGATTTCAAAGACGTTGGCTTCGCGGCCGAGATTGGGGAGCGAGTGAGCGTCGGAGTTTGAGATCAAAGTAATTTTATCTAAAACGGAGAGACGCCAGTTCATGGCCGGGTCACTTGATAGGCCGGTTTCAATGGCATAGATTTTTTTAGCGTGTTCTTCAAAACATTCTTCAAGCGAATCAAAGCCGGATTTTGAACCAAAGACGGCAAACCAGGGCGTCCAGCAATGCGCCGGAATTATTAGACAGCTGGCATCGATTTCCCAAATAATTTCTGCTAACCGCTTCGCATCTAGCCCTAAAATCGGCCGGCCGTCACTGCCGAGTTTGCCCACTTTTCCTAAAGCAGTATTTATTTTTTGGACAACTTCTATGCTCGGCGCAAAGATCACGATATGCAGTCGGCGGACTTGGCCGCCCTTGGAATAAATGCAGGCGATTTCGGTTGAACATAAAAATCTAGTTTCAGTGTTTGAATCTTTGAATTTATAGAGACCACTTTCAGCCGGGACTAAATTTTTTTTTATATCAGAAAACCAGGCCGGATGAGTAAAGTCGCCGGTCGCAACAATTTGGATGCCTTTTATTTGGCAGTGTTTATCAATATTTTCCAGCGTTAATTGCGGCGAACACGCGCGGGAGTATTTGGAATGGATATGGAGGTCGGAGATGTATTTCATTGTTATATTGTTATATTGTTTATATTG
>CAYHQU010000126.1:0-2718 GCA_964358955.1 uncultured Gammaproteobacteria bacterium
AAACCGGTAAATTATATAAACAACTGATCGCCCAAGGTCGGTTTTTTTAATTTTTTACCATCCGAGCAAGGGAGGAACGACCGCAGCGAGGGGAGCGAAAAATTAACCCGCCGAAAGTTTCCTAAAAAACCAAATCATAAAATAGCTCAAGCCGAAGGCGACTCCGCGCGAACAGCACTAAAAAATAAATAAAAGACAGTCGCGAAACTGTAGGCGGGTAACTCCGCAATTTACCATCCGAGCCAGGGATCCCGCTAAGCGGGAGACCGCCGGCGAGGATGAGTAAAAAATTAACCCCGCGCCAAGCCATTTGACTAATTATGATTTTTGAAAACGTAAGCCGAAGGCGACTCCGCGCCGTAAAGTGCAAATTATTTCAATAAAGTTTTTCGCGGGCTTTGGCGCTGGGGTAACTCCACTTTTCGCCGCCGCAGCAAGGGATCCCGCTTAGTGGGAGACCGCAGCGAGTCCGTCAGCTGACGGAGAAAAATTAACCCCATGCTCGCTGTTCACTTATTATTGATCGTTAATCGCTTAATCTATGAAACCAAAATTAAATATCAAATTTTTTAAAAAAACAAATGAAATTTTTCCCCCAACCAAAAAATATATTGTTATTGGCATTTGTGGTTCCGAAGGTTCGCATATGCATCAGGCAATTTTGCGGTTAGCCGAACATTTATTTATTAATTCAAATTGCCTTGATTTTCGTTTTTTAAAAACCGAGAGCCGAGTTCTCAAGGCCGTCGCTTCAGGCGCCATTGACCGTGGCGTAATAATTTTCAAAAAAAACGCAAATCCAGTTTTAAAAAATAAAGCGCTGGAAATAATTACTCGTTTTGAAATGGAAATTTATCAATTTGCAATTATTAAAAATTATTGTTAAAATTTGTTCATTAAATTTTTATTTATTGGCATAAAAGGCTGAATTGCCAAAAAGGAGGTGATATGAAAATCCAAATGGAAACTGGAATTAGCGCCGACCATCTGTGCGCTAGAGCCGTTGTTGAAAAAGCAATGCGTTATGGTTTGCGCGCCGAAGTTATCTCTAGCGCCGGCAAAGATTTTTCTGAAACTGAAATTCGCTTGATTAACACCGACACTGCCAAAGCCGGCTCTTTGGGTGAATTTATGTTTAGCAGCATGCCCGGTGTCGCTCAAGTTATCCGCATTACCCCAAGCGCTGTTAGTTTAGCGACAAATGGCGACTACCATAAAATTAGAATCGGCTCCACTTTGATTGGTCGGAATCAGCCGCGCGTCTTAATCGCTGGTCCTTGCACCGTGGAAGAAAATACTCCGCGTCATTTGCGTAAATTGGCTGAAGCCGGCGTTCGCCTTGTCCGTGGCGGCTGTTGGAAACCGCGCAGCCGGCCCGGCTCTTACCCGGGCCCTGGCATTAAAGGTGTGGAAATTTTAGTTAGCTCGGCGCTGGAATACGACCTTGAGGGCGTCTGTATAGAAGTTATGGACACAAGCCAGCTTCGCGCCATTCAACGCGTCTCTGATTGGCTTGGTTTTAACGGGACAATAATTCTTTGGGTCGGCGCCCGAACTTCAAATCAGGAGCTGATGCTGCAGCTTGGCCGTCAAACCCAATTTCCCGTCATTGTAAAAAACGGTCTTTATGAAACAATAGATGAATTTATCAATCGCGTCAGCTGGCTTTTAGTTGGCGAACAAAGTTTTGATCTGGCTGGAAATCTAATCTCCAACGCCAGCTTAAAACAAGGAAACGATCAAATTATGTTGCTTGTCCGCGGCCAAAAAAATACTGGCAAAAGTCGTTATCGCTATGATCCGAAAGCGCACCTGATTGGCGATTTAATTTCTCGCTGTTGGACGCCGGTTGGCTTTGACCCCAGTCACGCCGCCGGCACAATGCAAAATGATTTGGTCTTAAAATTGTTGCGCTCGGCGCTTGTATCCGAAGATCCGGATTTTGTGATGCTGGAAACCAAATTAGACGACGCTGTTCCTGTCTGCGACGCTGAACAGGCAGTGCCAATCTCGCGTCTCCCCGAAGTTTTTTCAATGATTACTCGGCCGTTGTCTTTGAAAATTGCCGCTTCGGCAGTATAACCAAGTTTATATTTAAGCCGCTGATTTGCAGGAATAAAATCGGAAAAGGACGCGGTGGATAAATCTATTTGACAATTTTTTACTACCCGCTTAAAATAATATTAAGTGTTGAAAAGCAGGTCACAGAGTGGAGGACGTGACCCATGTTCAGGTAGTGCTTGTCCCGCTTAGCGGGACCACAGATCTTTATTGGTTGCATTGCGATCAAATCCTCACTTTTTCGCGAAAAGCGAAATCGCCCATGATTATCGGGATTGACAATTTCTGCTTGTTGCAGAATGTCTGCCGACATCACAGGCGCGAAAAAAAAGAGTTGTAGGAATTGCTCGCGATGCGGGTCGTCAAGGGCTTGGATGTTTCTCCGAGCCCTTTTTAATTTTTTACCATCCGAGCAAGGGATCCCGCTAAGCGGGAGACCGCCGGCGAGGATGAGTAAAAAATTAACCCGCCGAAGGTTTTTTTGAAAAACTAAAAAATAAAATAAATCAAGACGTAGTCGACTCCGCGCGCACAAAACTTAAAAACTGATAAATGCTTTTCGCGAAACCGCAGGCGGGTAACTCCACCCTCGCCCCCGCAGCAAGGGAGGAACGACCGCAGCGAGTCCGTCAGCTGACGGAGAAAAATTAACCCCGC
>CAYHQU010000127.1:0-2707 GCA_964358955.1 uncultured Gammaproteobacteria bacterium
TGGGGGAAAAAACGCCTTTGATTTGTTTTAAAAATAATTATTTTGCAAAAGGTCTTATGAAGTATGACCTTCTGCAATATTATCAGGTACTGACGAAGAAGATCTTTCTGTTTGAGATTTTTTATTGTACATTTCGTTTTTTGGCAAATTTTTACACAATTCGTGAATTTCCAACATTAGCTGGTGCGCTTTTTGCCAGACCCAAAGTTTTTCAAATCCCGGAATAAATGAATTATTATTTTGTTTTTTTGTTTCATTTTGCATATGGAGGTCAGGGGATCAGAAGATCAGAAAATCAGTGGGCAGGAGATCAGGAGGTCAGGGGATCAGAAGATCAGAAGATCAGGGGGAAGAGTATCAGAAAATCAGGTTTTCTGATTCTCTGATATTCTACATTCTGATATCCTGGTAATCTGATTTACTTTCTACTGATTGTCTGATAGACTGATTTCCTGCCAACTGATATTCTGATTCTCTGATATTCTACTTATTTCTTTTTTTCTGTCAGCTGATTTAAAAGTCCGGCATTATCAAGTTCAAGCCGGCCGCCGGCATTCAGAGCTTGAGTGACAAGGCCGGGCGGGACGCTGTATTTTCGGATTTTTATTAATTTGCTCACAATTTGGCCCGGGCTTTCGTCTTCAAGCGGAGTTTGCAAATAAAGCGCTTCTTGATAGGTTAGGCCGGTAATCGTGATGACCACGTATTTTGGCGGGCGTTCTTCCGCGCCCCATTCCCAGCCGGTAGGCCGGACTGCGACAATATCGCCGACAGTTGATCGTTGTTCAAATTTTTCTTTGTCTTCGTCAGACCAGCGGCTGCGTTCGGAGGCAAGGGCATTTTCTTTGTAGTTGGCTTCGGCTTTGACGAGCAGGTCAACCGAATCATGCGGGCCGTTGTAAGCAAAAGCGGTCTGGTCGCCAAAGGTAAATTTTAAATTGTGCTCCCCGGCTTTTAAAGTTTTATGGACAACTAAAGCGCGGCCGGGACATTCCCAATTTTTTACAAAAATTTTATCGCCGGCTAAAATTTTCGGCTCAATAATTTTACCGTCGCAAGTCAGCCCAATAAGCTCATCATCAGCAATGGTGGCTTGATCTTGGGGTTCAATTAATAGGTCGGCGGCGCCGGAAGTGACAAAATGAATTTTCCAGTTTTCATTGAGCTGGGGTTGGGAATAGGCGTTGATAATTCTGATTTGAACTGTCGGGTCTAAAATAATTGGATATTGATGCGCGGCAAGCCAATTTTTGTCTGGGGTTAAAATTAATAAATTATTTTTGATTTCCATTTTGACATTGCTGCTTTTTTCACCATTGGCGTCAACCATAAACGGCTTGGGAATGGTGAATAATTTTAGCAGCGAGGCAATCTTGCCTTTGGGATAAAAATCAAGATTGCCCTGCGCGTCAAATTGATAAGCAAAAAAATCCAGGTTAAGTTGATAGGCGAACGAGTCGGGATGGGCCTCGCCTTTGAGGATTAATGATTCTTTGATTTTGTTTGGGAGCTTTACGACTTCAACATCAACGCTGTCGTAGGCGCCGTTGTAGCGAGCAACTTCAGCGCCTTGGGGAATGGGGTTGCCAAGCGCGTCAACATATTGGGTGGGCGTAATTTTTGCAACACTTTTGGCGTTGGCGGCTTTGATGGAGAGGGAGAAATCCTGGCGGGATAATTTAAATTCTTCGTCGTAGTTTTTGGGCAGAATTATGGTTGAAAGTGTGGCGACCGGGCCGCCGGGGACAGTTTGGTTTTTAGCGGGGCGGAAATTTTGGAAAACAAAAAAGCCGGCCGCGAGGAGGGCGAGGAGGGTAAAGGCGATGATGATGATTTTGGGTTTGGGGTTGGTCATGGTGGTTGAGTGGTAAAGGCGTCGCCGCACCGAAGGCGACATTCAATACCCGTGTCCGAAGGCGACAATAATCATTGTCGCCTTCGGTGATGGAGAGAGGGGCGAGCATAATCATTGTCGCCTTCGGTGTGGGGAAAGCGGGGTGTTAATTTGTTAATCAATCATATCCGGATAATTCAACGAAGTATATGGCCAATTTTCCGGCAGGCCGTGTTTTTGATGGTTATAAACCGTATAGGTATAATGATTTTGCAGGTCATGGTCATCACGGCAGACATGGTCGCGGTATGATTTTTGCCAACGAAATTTGGGGTGTGGGTTTTGGGTTACGTCATATTTTTGGTGGAATTGTGTTTTAAGATTATTCAGTTTTTCAATAAATTTATTTATTTGGATTTCGTATTTTTCATATTCCGCGTGCCGAAGGCGACAATGATTATTGTCGCCTTCGGTGACGTGCGTGGATTCGGTATGGCCAGCTCCGAAGGCGACATTAATTAATGTCGCCTTCGGGTGGGGATTGTTAATGTCATTTTTGATTGGCGGCGCAATAATATAATTAATGTTTCGCGATGTATGTTTTTTAATAAATTGCATTAATTTGGAGATGTTTGTATTTCCATACGGCTGGGCGATTAAATTAAGGTGGTCATAAATTATACTGAAGGCAATTAAGCGGAATTCTTTAAATAATTTACATAATTTAATTTCCTCAATTAATAACTCGCAAAAAATCGGCTCTTTAAAATAGGGAAAGTTTTTATCGGTTTTGGAGACGGTAAAATAGATGTGATTTTCCAGCAGGTAACGTTTTTGGGAGTTGCGGTGCATAATTTGAATTTATATTTATCC
>CAYHQU010000128.1:0-2519 GCA_964358955.1 uncultured Gammaproteobacteria bacterium
CGTCGCTCGGTCTGAATGTAAACTGCGGCTTACATTCATCCCTCGCTAGTAATTATAACATAAAAATTGATTATGATTCAATTATTTGTCGAAATTTCTCTTCTCCGAGATATTTTTTTATTTTTTGCAAGATATTAATTAAATTGTTGGTTGAGGCGTTATTGCCCAAGATATCATTTTTTATTTTTTCTTCGCGCAAGCTTGAAATTAATTGCTGAATTTTCTCGGGATGTTTAATGTCAAATATAACAAATAAAATTTTTGCATTTGACAACATAATTTCAACTTCGCCGAGTTTAAATATCATTGGAATCAAACCAGATTTTCGGTATGTAATATTTTTAATATCTTCGTAAATTATTTCGGAAATTATCCGTTCAAATATTTTTAATTGGTTAATATCATAAATTTTATAATTTGTAATTATCCAGGCGTTGTAATGCCAAAATAGAAAGGTAAAGAAGGCATAAGCGACGCCGATCAGCAACAGGCCGATAAAAATAGAAATTCCCAAGACCTCTTTTTGCATCAATGGATAAAGGAAAAAAAATGGCAGGGAAATAAAGAAAATAATAATAAGAAATTTCGGCCAAAGGATTATCGGACTTGAGCGGACTATTTTTATAATTTTTTCATTTTTTGCCAGATTAATTTTTGGCAGTAAAAATTTATTCATTTTTTTTTATTATAAAAAAATGTTTGGTAATTTCAATCGCCGCTAAATCTATCAGAGCAAGCAGTATAATAATAAGCCATTCGCTAAAATTTAGCGGAACTGTTTTAATAATTTTTTGAAGATGCGGTTCGTAAATCGCGAGCAGCTGCAAAACAAAACCGATAAGAACGCTAAAAATAAGCGTTTTGTTGCTAAATATATTTTTTGAAAAAATTGAATGTCGGAAGCTGCGGCAGGAAAAAGCGTAAAGAAGCGAATCTAGAGCCAAGACGCTAAAAATTATCGTTCTTATTTTTGGCAGATTTAATACGGAAAATTTGGAAAGCAGATATAGATAAAGGCAAAACAGAACTAAATTAACAACTAAACCAATTATAAATATTAGTAATTTTATTTCAGAGTTTATAACCGATTCATTTTTTTTGCGCGGCGGGTCGGAGATTATTTCTTTTTCTCCGGGCTCAACAGTCATTGCCATCGCCGGAAAAACATCGTCAACTAAATTTATCCAAAGAATTTGTACCGGCAGAATCGGCAGAGGCAAGTTAGCAAGCAGGGAGCCGGCAACAAGAATAATTTCGGAAAAGCTGTCGGCAAGTAAATATAATATTACTTTTCTTATATTATCAAAAATTATGCGGCCCTGCTTGATGGCGTCTAGAATTGTTTTAAAATTATTGTCTAGTAAAATTAGATCGGAAGATTCTTTGGCAACATCGGTACCGGAGCCAAGAGCAATTCCAATGTCGGCCGCTTTTAGGGCCGGCGCGTCGTTAACGCCATCGCCGGTCATGGCAACAACTTGATTTTTTTTCTGCCAAGCGCTGATAATCCGCAGCTTGTGTTCGGGATTAACGCGGGCATAGACTTTATAATTATGTAAATTGGCGTTTAAGGATTTGTCGTCCAACTGATCAAGTTCTGCGCCTTCAATAATATTTTCATCTTCAACTTTTAGACCGATTTCGTTGGCGATTGCTTTGGCGGTTAACCGATGGTCGCCGGTTACAATTATAGTTTTAATGCCGGCGCGGGCGCAGAGCTTAAGAGTTTCGGCCGCTTCCGGCCGAACCGGATCTTTCAAGGCGATAAATCCAGAAAATATTAAGTCAGTTAAATTATCGGCCATTGAATCAGTTTTTTTTATTTTTTTATAAGCGAAAGCTAAAAGACGCAACCCTTCACGCGAGAATGATTCGCATTTTTTATTTAGGTTTTGAAAATATTTTTTATTTAAATTTACAATTTTTTCGTTTAGTTTAACTTTGGAACATCTTTTCAAAATTACTTCGGGAGCGCCTTTAATAAAGAGATGATTAAAATTATTATCTAATTGATGGCGAGTGACCATAAATTTATTTTCGGAATCAAAGGGTTGTTCTTCAATTCTTGCTTCTTTTTTTTCAAGTTCTATTTTATTTAGGCCAGACTGAATCGCCGCCCAAAGAAGAGCGCTGTCGGTTGGTGTTCCGACAATTCGCCAATTTTTTAGCGGATCGCTTGGATTTTCAATAAACGAGTCGTTGCACAAAGCGGAAATTTTTAAAATTTCGCGTTCGTTTATTTCACACATTTTTTCGTCAGTTTCATTCTTAAGCAATATATCGGCGGTAATTATTTTATATACGTCCATTTTGCCGGTTGTAATCGTTCCGGTTTTATCAGTGCAAATTATTGAGGCGCTGCCTAAAGTTTCAGCGGCGACTAGCTTTCTAACCAGCGCTTTATTTTTTAGAATTCTTTGCATGCCGATCGCTAAGACAACTGTTACTGCAATAAGCAGGCTTTCGGGAATAGCGGCAACAGAAAGCGCAACGGCAGTATAAAAAATTCCCTCTTGATT
>CAYHQU010000129.1:0-2516 GCA_964358955.1 uncultured Gammaproteobacteria bacterium
TGTCTTAAAAAAACCAAAAGAATATTTATATACTTATCCGGAAAAAAAATTAACAAAACCGCAGCTTAAAAAATTCAACCAGCTCGTCGCCTGCCGCGCCCGCCTAAAACCTGTCGCTTATCTGACCGGCCAAAAAGAATTCTACGGCCTGTCTTTTTTTGTCAGCAAAAACGTCTTAATCCCCCGCCCCGAATCCGAACTTATTATTGGTGAGGTCTTAAAATTTTTTAAGTCTGAAATCTGCAATCTAAAATCTGAAATCCACATCTGCGATGTGGGCGCCGGTTCCGGCTGTCTCGCCGTCGCCCTCGCCAAACAATTATCCCTCTCCCCTGGCGGGAGAGGGACTAAGAGTGAGGGGGAAATAAAAATCTACGCCACCGACATCTCCGCCAAAGCTCTAACTGTCGCCCGCAAAAACGCTCGCCTCCATAATGTAAAAATCGCCTTCCTAAAAGGCAATCTGCTAATCCCGCTAAAATCAATCAACCCTGAAATCATTATCGCCAACCTTCCTTACTTAACAAAAAAACAAACAAAAAATAAAAATCTGAAATACGAACCAAAAACCGCCCTTGACGGCGGCAAAGATGGGTTAAAATTTTATAAAAAATTATTTCAGCAAATTAATAAATTTAATTTAACGCCAAAACTAATAATCATTGAAATTGATCCTGCACAAGCAGTAAAAATAAAAAAAATCATCAAATTATCTCCGTCTAATTATATTGCAAAAACTGTCAAAGATTGTTCCCAAAACAATAGAATTATTATAATTACTTTACATAAATTTATGCGTTTATCTGCGTCCCGCCGACATGAATTTTTGCGGGAGTAAATAGACGGCCGTGTTACATGTTATATGTTACATGATATAAAGATAATAAAAAAAGGGGTTTCAGCGATTGAAACCCCCAAGGTAAAGAAGTGAAGAGAAAAATGAAGAAAAGTCCGTGATCACTTCTATACATTAATGCGCCAAAGCGCAAATTAGCCAAAGAACGACAACTGAATATTAAACCCATTATACACTATCCAAAAATCTTGTCAAGAGCACCGAATATCAAATAATCTAAAATGTCGCGCCCGCCTCTAAGAGGATGATTGTCGCCTTCGGCATATCAATAAAAAAGCGACTCTGCGTTTGAGCCGCCTAAACTAAAGTGCGAATCCAAAAAACTTCCTACTTCCTTTTTGGGAAAAAAATCGCCAGTTTGCGTATAGCCGCAGCCCGCACTGAAGCAGTAGGCGCCTCCTCTAATATTTTCCGCAGCTTGCCGACATTTGTCGTTTTTTTCACTGCTGCCAAATATAATCTATCCAATTTCTTTGTCGCTTCTTTGTCAGCTTCACTGTCTGGCGGAGCTTCCGTCCAGGCATCAAAAACCTCATCTTTTGATTTTGCCCTTGCTATTTCCCGCAATGAAAATTCATTCCACTTCTGAAACGCCGCCGCTTCCGCCTCGCTGCCAGGCGGAGCCGTATTAAACGCAAAGATCAAATCATCAACTTTTTTTGCGGCCGCTACAACGTTGAGAGATAATGAATTCCATTTGGCTAAAACCGCCTCCTTAACATTACCGTCAGGCGCATTGCCATATAAATCTCGTGCCTGCTTCGGTGTCTTAACCTTTTTTAACTCATCTAATGTTAATTCCTCCCACTTGATTCGTGCCGCCTCCGCCGCTTCTACCGAATCAGCCTCTTCAAACAAATCTCTCGCCTTAAAAACAGTCTTCGCCAAACATTTTGGCTCTAAGGGCAAGCCCAATGCGGCTTTGATTTCATAAGTGCTTAAACCCAACTCCATTGACATTTTTTCTACATCAGCTTGTTTTGGCTTAATCGCTTTCACAACCGCTCCTTTCTGGCAAAACTGCCGATTGTCTTGAAAAGATCACACATCAAACTTAACAAATTTATAAAGCATTGTCAACGCCCTGCATTAATCAAATGATCTAAAATGTAACCATGATGTGATATGACGGGTAAACTAGTTATTTTTACCGGCATAAATTTAACCAGCAGGCCGCAGGCGACATTCGTCCCGCGACTGCGGGATCGCCTTCGGAGCTGACGCATCTTAAACCCGACAGACGCGTCAGAGTCCCCTTTGTGGAGAGCCTGACGGGGAAAAATTTAGTCTTATAAATGACAATGATTATCCACTCGTCAGTTTTCGCGATCGCGAAAACTGACGAGTGGGCTGGGTTATGATTTTGACTTATTTTTTCTCCGGCAAAATCCCCATCGGGGACTTTGCCGCCCGCCAAGACAACCGCCGCCCGCTCGCCTGCTGAAAAAAATAAAAAACGCGTGACGGTGGAAAAGATGAAATATGTTGGAAAGTGAAAAAAAGCTAAAAACGCATGACGGTGAAAAAGGTGGCAATGCGCGTGAAAGTGGAAAACGCGGAAAAGCCGAAAGCGTGAGAAAGTGGTAAGACATATAAGACGTATATGACATATATGACGTCTATGATTTATCTGTCTTATAAAAAAATCAACGTATTTGCC
>CAYHQU010000130.1:0-2502 GCA_964358955.1 uncultured Gammaproteobacteria bacterium
AATTTAGCCAAATACATTGCTTTTTTTTAATAAATGTGCTATAATCCAGCTAACTGTTTTTTATAAAAGCGGTTTTAATTTTTTCCTATGGAAATTAGAAATATCGCGATTATCGCCCACGTTGATCATGGCAAAACCTCGCTGACAAACGCGATGCTGCGCCAGACCGGCATGGCCGACGACAATGTGAATATGGACTCTAACGCTCTTGAACAAGAGCGCGGTATTACTATTTATTCAAAAAATGCTTCCGTCTATTACAAAGGCGCAAAAATAAATATCGTGGATACTCCGGGCCACGCTGATTTCGGTTCCGAAGTTGAACGCGTCTTGCGCTCAATTGATTCGGTGCTTTTAGTGGTTGATGCCCAGGAAGGCCCGATGCCCCAGACAAAATTTGTTTTAAGAAAATCGCTTAAGCTTGGGCTTAAACCCATCGTTGTCATTAATAAAATTGATAAGCCGGCCGCCGATCCCGCGCTGGCGCAGCAAAAAATTTATGAACTTTTTTTTGATTTAGGCGCCAATGACGACCAGCTGGATTTCCCGGTCATTTATTCAATCGCCAAAGCCGGCATTGCCAAAAAAACGCTTGCTGATAAATCCAACGACTTAACGCCCCTGCTAAATTTAATTTTAGAAAAAGTCCCGGTGGCCTCAATTAAAACCGCAATAAATAAACCGGCGCGCCTGCAGCCGTTTAATCTTGGCTATGATAATTTTTTAGGCCGGCTGGCTGTCTGTAGAATTTATGAAGGCGTAATTAAAGCGGCCGAAAATATAATCATTAAAGATTCAGCCAATAAGGCGCGGCCCGGCAAAATCACAAAATTATTTACTTTTGAGGGCTTGTCCCGTAAAGAAGTTAAATCTGCGGGCGCCGGCGATATTATTATGGTTGCCGGCCTGCCGGACATCAGCATTGGCGACACCATCTGTTTAAACGAAGACCAAAAACCCTTGCCGGCAATTGAAATTGACGAGCCGACAATCTGTCTGAATTTTTTGGTTAATAACTCCCCGTTTGCCGGCCAAGATGGAAAATATGTAACGAGCCGCCAACTTCGCGAGCGGCTAAAAAAAGAATTGGAAATAAACGTCGGGCTTAAAATTGATTTTTCCACGACTGATTATTCAAAAGTGTTCGGCCGCGGCGAACTTCATATCGCGATTTTGCTGGAAAATCTTCGCCGTGAAGGCTACGAGCTGCAAATTTCCCAGCCGCATGTAATTATCAGAACTGATCCGGCCACTGGAAAAAAATTAGAGCCGTATGAAGAAATAACCGTCCTTGTTCCTGCCAGCTCATCGGGCATCGTCATTAAAAAACTTTCTCAACGCAAGGGCAGACTTTTAGACCTGCGGCCGGAGCAGTCGCAGCAAAAAATGATTTTTGAAATTCCAACCCGCGGCCTGCTTGGTTACCGCAATGAATTTATTGTTGACACCCGCGGCGAAGGGATTTTATATACGCACGTCATCGGCTTTAAGCCGTATGCCGGCGAAATTCAAAAAACCGAAGTCGGCTCCATGATTTCTATGGCCTCGGGCAAAGCGCTGGCATTTTCCTTAGCTAATCTCCAAAACCGCGGCGCTTTATATATTTCCGCCAACACTCACGTCTACGAAGGCATGGTTATTGGCAATACCGCCAAGGGCGTGGATTTAGCGGTAAATCCCATCAAGGGCAAACACTTAACCAACATGCGCTCGTCTAATTCTGACGAAGCGATTCTATTAACGCCGCCAATTGAACTTAGCCTTGAGCGCGGCATGAGCATTATGAACGACGACGAATATTTAGAAGTTACGCCCAAAAATATTCGCCTGCGAAAACAATTTTTAACCGCGCTTGAACGGACTCGTCATCGTCGAAAAAAATCGGAATAATTTTTAATGTAAATTATAATTTCTCAAAAAACACCACGGAAAAGTTGGTGTTTTTTTTAGATCCGAATCCTAAATTTTCCCTGCCTTGCCGGCAGGCAAGCGCCGCCGCCGAATTTCGTGCCCCGCAAAACGGGGCGCGCCGCCTATTTTTTTAATAAACTAATTCGGTTTAGCAACCGCCACCGGTTTCTTGCCCTTAAAAAGCAGCCGCAACGCGCCTACTAAAATTACCAGCTCTAACCAAAAATCACACTGAAACCACCATTGGCTAAGCAGTTCTATTTTGGTAAATCTGGAATAATATCCCCCAGTCGGATCTTTACCAAAGATTAAAAATGAGAAATGTCCAAGTATTAAAAACGCTGTAAATATTACTGCACCGATTAATATGAGCTTATAGCTTCTTGATGTTTGCGGGGTTGATTTTGTCAAAAACATGACTCCAAACAGTAAAGCCAAAACTGTTGTGTCTGTGCTATGGATATTAAGAAAGTCCCATAAAAGCTGCGGCCAAACATGGATATTGTCGGTTCCGAGGGGAAGCTCAAAACTTCGCCTTCCAAAGACAGAATATCCGTGTTTGTATGGCATCCAAATCTCCTGAACAAAAAT
>CAYHQU010000131.1:0-2492 GCA_964358955.1 uncultured Gammaproteobacteria bacterium
CTTGCGAGTAAGTCCAAAGTCCAAAGTCCAAAGTCCAAAGTTTTGAAAAAATTGTTGAACCAGACGATTAAAAAAGTTTCGGATGATATTGAAAATATGAGATTTAATACGGCGGTGTCGGCGATGATGATTTTAGTTAATGAGATGTCCCGCACCTTTTGTGAACCGCGCTTCGCGCGAGGCAAAAATCGTTCACAAAAGGTGCGGGATGAAGGCGTAGATAAAGAGATATTTGAGCAATTTTTAAAAATTTTAGCGCCGTTTGCGCCGCATATTTGCGAGGAGATTTGGGAGAAATTAGGACATCGCGAGAGCATTTTCAAGGAAGTGTGGCCGAAGTATGACGCGAAGTTAGCGGCGGAAGATGAAGTTGAGTTGGTGGTGCAAATTAACGGGAAGATGCGCGATAAGGTTAGGGTTTCTGCAAATATTACGGAAGCAGAAGCAAAGGCAGCGGCGTTGGAATTAGAAAATGTGAAGCGGCATGTCGGGGAAAAGAAGATTAAGAAGGTAATCTTTGTTAAGGGGCGGTTGATAAATTTAGTTGTATAGTTTTTTATAATATTAAAATTTTTTACTCGTCAGTTTTCGCGATCGCGAAAACTGACGAGTGGAGTTTTGGGAGATAAAATATGAAAAGTAAAAATAAAGATTGTGATAGAGAACCGTTTACTGAAAAGCTGCTGTATTTTTTGGCGGATGTTGCCGATTATGGATATAGAGTTCGAAGTCTTTATGGCGTTTTGCATAGCGATGATCCTAAATTTGCGCCGCAGCGGATGTGGCTTAATAAAGTTATTGACAGTAAAGAAGGGAAGCAGAAATTGCATAAAGCATTATATTCGCTTAAGCGTAGTGGCTGCATCCAAGAGAAGATGTTTGAGGAAAAAAAAGGATTAGTGATAACCGAAAAAGGACGACTTAAGACAGTCAGAAATGTTTATTGGAATAACAAATTAAAGAAGCTGCCTAAAGGGAATTATATAATTGTTTTTTTTGACGTTCCGGAGGAAATGAAGAAAAGGCGAGATTTTTTTCGGCGCGCTATTAAAGAGCTTGGGTTTGAAAAACTGCAGTTAAGCGTTTGGGCGTCGTCTTACGATGTTAAGTCGGAGTTAGCTATCTTGATTGAAAAATGCGGGTTAGAGGATTGCACTAAAGCGCTTGTTGTTCAAGAAATGGATTAAAATTTTTTACTCGTCAGTTTTCGCGATCGCGAAAACTGACGAGTGGGAGGACGAGCGCAGGGGTTTGATTTTTTTAGGATTTTTGGATAAAGTGATATAATTACTAGCGAGGGATAAATGATCCCGAATCCTCGGGATTATTTAGACCGAGCGACGTAATTTCAAGCTTGCTTATAATTATTATGTATGAATATCAAAGAAATTAATGATAAAAAAATTTGGGATGAGTGCGTGAAAAAAAATGCGACTGACGGCGGGTTGCTGCAGAGCTTTGATTGGGGCGAGTTTCAGAAGAGCTATGGACGGAAGGTTTTAAGGCTGGAAAATGGGTGGCAGGCAATTGTAATGCCTTTGCCTTTTAATTTGCGTTATTTATATATTTCACGTCCGATTTCCGATTTCCGATTTCCGATTTCCGATTTAATAAAAGCTGCAAAAAAAGAAAAGGCGGTTTTTGTTAGAGTTGATCAAGCCGATGAGATGGGGCTTCAAAAGTTTGGGTTTAGGAAAGTTGGAATTTCGGTTCAACCGGAAGAAGAGCTTTGGTTGGATTTGCAAAAATCAGAGGAAGAGATTTTGGCGGGGATGAAACAGAAGTGCAGGTATAATATTAAGGTGGCGGAGAAGAATGGCGTTATTATTAAGTCCAAAGTCCAAAGTTCAAAGTCCAAAGTTAAGGAATTATTTTCTTTAATTAAAATGACGAGTGCAAGGCAAGGGATTAGACCGCATCCGGAAAAATATTATGAAAAAATGGTTGAGATTTTGAGCGCGAATGACGAAGCGGAGATTTGGCTTGGGGAGCATCAGGGAAAAGTTTTGGCTGGAGCATTAGTTACTTATTATAATAAAATGGCGACATATTTGCATGGCGGAAGCAGTGATGAAGAAAAAAATGTAATGGCGCCTTATTTACTGCATTGGGAAATTATTCGGGACGCGAAAAGACGGGGAATGCAGATTTATAATTTTGGCGGCGTGTCGGAGACAAAAAAAAACTGGGCGGGGATTACGAGATTTAAGCGGGGATTTGCGCCCCAAGTGGAATTTAGAAAATACGCCGAAGTGGTGGACTACCCGGTTAATAGGTTTTGGTATGGGGTTTATAGGGTAGTCAAAAATTTTAAATAAAATTTTCAATTTTTAATTATCAATTTTCATTCAATTTTTAATTATCAATTTTTAAACACGTCGTAATTGAAAATTGCCCCATTGAAAATTAAAAATTGGAAATTGAAAATTATTATGTCTATTTTACCAATCAATCCAAAAAATCCTGATAAGTTTATCATTAACCAAGCCGTG
>CAYHQU010000132.1:0-2470 GCA_964358955.1 uncultured Gammaproteobacteria bacterium
CAGGCCGGCGGCAGTGTAGCGGTTGGAGGCGTTCCAGAGCAGCCACTGGGTCCAGCCGGAGTCGTAAGTCGCCTCTATTTGAGCGCGGATTTTGGCGGCGTCGTAGACTGCGCCTAAATCAAAGGCCTGCAGCCAGGGACGAATTTTAGCGCGTCTGTCAGCCAGTTCGGCGTTGGCCCGAATTAAACTACTATAGACAATTTCGTAAGGAAAATCAGCCGGGTTGCCCCGGCCTTCAAAACCATCGGGGTAATGCGACGGATAAACCATGGGGCAGATGTAGTCAACGTAGTCAGCCGCGTCTTGGTAGCGCTGGCCAATGCCCAGGCCGTCGTCGCGCCAAAGCGTCATGCCGAATAAATCAACGGAAACGTATGCCGGTTCAAATTTTAACTGCTCACCGATAAATTTAAAAAAATCCGCGATGAGCTCGGTCTTTGACTTGTTCTCATCGTAAATCGGATAGGCAATATCTTTAAGCGGGCCGTCAGAAGGAAAGCGGATGTAGTCAAAATTTATTTCAGCAAAGCCAAGCGCGATGGCTTCTTTGGCTAAGTCAATATTATATTGCCACACTTCTTTTGAGGCCGTGTCAACCCAAGCCAGGCCTTTATAGTCGCGCCACAATGAACCATCGCTTTTTCTTTTGAGCGCAATTTCCGGCATTTTTTCGGCCAGATACGGGTCCTGAAAAACCGCAATCCGGGCAATGGTGTAAATATTTTTACTTTTCAGTTCGGCGAGCAGGTCGGGCAAGTCGGGGATGCGCAACTCTTGCGCGCCGATTTTTTCCGCCAACGGCACGCCGGAGCGAAAAAAAACGCGGCCGGAATAATCTTTAAGGTCAATTACCACCGCGTTTAGCTCGGTATTTTCAATTAATTTTATCAGCTCGGCGCGCCGCGTCTTTTGGCCGGCGGTATAGGCGGTGAGGTAAATTCCTTTAACTTCAACCGGCGCTGGTTTTTTTAGAATTTTAACATCAGCGGCGTTTAGCGCTGTAAAAAAATTAAAAAAAATTATCGGCAAGGCGAGGAGCGCGAATAAAACACTCATAAACTTTTTCTTTATGATTATATAATTATATCATGTTAAAAAAATAAAATCCAAAAAATACAGCTAAAAATTATTGACAAAAATTATCAGTTCAGACATATTTAAGGCAATAAAAAAATGACGTTGTTGTGATCGCAACACAAACGTCATTTTTCTTTTTTGATAAAACTGTGTCTCCTTAATAAAATCCTAACTTTTTTTAGCGAAAATCCGAATGCTGAATAATGTAAGTAAAATATGTCCCAACCAAAGTCGCAACTAAACCGAGCATTCCGATTATTAAGCTGATTATTGTAATCAAATCGCTATCCATAAAGCTAAAATAATTTGTATAACCAATCCGACAACCATAACAATTGTTAAACCGACAATCCGCCGAGTAAGTTTTACCAATCTTTCCGTTTGCTTTGATGATTGTTCGTTAAATGTTTCAATCGTTGTCGTGAGTTTATTGACCGCAATAACCGCTTTTTTAATGCGGTCATTCGCTGTTGCGGCAAGGTCGCGATCTATACCATTGCCTGTTTTTATTTCTGTAAAATTTGTGTCGTTCATAATTTTACGCCTTTAGTACATTACCGATTTCCTTTTGCTCGGTTATGCGTCTTGCAGAGCATTTGACAATTTTTAGCGGACGTTGCGCCGCCCTTACTCCAAGCTGCCACATGGTCGGCGTCCATTTCAGCGAACTTCCAAATCTTGTCTTTGTTGGCATCGTGGCCAATGGAACAGAGCGGACAGTTCGATTTCTCTTTGGCTTTGGCTTCGGCAGTCTGTTTGGAATAAACAACTTTCTTGGTTGCCTCGTCAAAAACTCGAATATTTAACAATTTTGTATCAATAGAACCGCCAAGAATATATTCAAAGATGCCTTTACGGTCTGTAATATAAAGATCGCCACAAAGTTTTTGCACTTGAGCGGATACTTTCGCTGGATTATACGCTTTCTTGTGATACTCTTCGTATAGTCGCCCCCACTCAAGTCCGCACATCTCGCTTTCTACATCGGTAAATACACTAGAGACCCAGTCAATCACGCTGTTAAAATATTTTTTTAACTCATTGATATTTTTGTCGTAGCGATGAAGACTCATGTAATCATCAATATTTCCCTTGCTCGCCCAGTCTAAAGCTCTCTCAAAAAATGCCTGTCGGTTTGCACTGCCCTTTATGTACGCACTCCATTTTTGAATATTGGCATTTTGGCTGTTGCTGAACTCCTCTTTACCGAGCGTAACGAATGGTCCGGAATAGATCGCGTTTAATAATTCTTGAGGGACGAGCGGAACTCCAGCGATGTTAATCGTTTTAAACCACTCTTTTATCTGGCTTTCTGTCCCTTCGCATTCATAAATGAGTAGTTTTGTTTCTAAAATCTTGGCTTTTTTGTCTTTTGCCATACCGCCAAAATATT
>CAYHQU010000133.1:0-2433 GCA_964358955.1 uncultured Gammaproteobacteria bacterium
TGTCCAACGGAAATATTTTGCGCTCCGCAGACAATTTCCAGTTTTTCTTTTCCCGTATCAACTGTCGCCAACTGCAGCTTATCGGCGTTCGGATGCGGTGCAATCTCTAAAATTTTTGCCGTCACAATATTTTTCCAATTTCCCTTTGTCTTTATTACCCGATCAATTGTCTGGCAACATTGCGAAAATCTCCGCGCAAACTCTTCCGCGGAAACCCCCGGCTTAATATATTCTTTTAGCCAATTGTAGGAAAGTGAAATATTCATAAATGTAATGCCAATATACTAATGTCGGCCTAAGGCTGACCAGCCTCGGGCTGGCATTCGAATGATACGAATAAATACTAATAACAATGCTTCAAGTTTTGACTTTGCCAAGTTAGCTAAAACCATCAAACACACATATTCGTATTCATTAGTCCCGCTTGGCGGGATTAGCATCACGCTAAAACTGTTTTAAAAATCTCAAATCATTTGAGTACAGCAACCGGATGTCTGGCACCGACAACCCCGCCTTCATCAGATACGTCCGCTCCACCCCCCAGCCAAACGCCCAGCCGGAATATTTAGAAGGATCAATCCCGCCGAACTTCAAAACGTTTGGATGCACCATTCCCGCCCCGGCCAATTCCAGCCAGCCCTCTTTGCAAAGCCGGCACCCGCGCCCGCCGCAAACCCCGCAAGTAACATCAATCTCAAAACTTGGTTCGGTAAACTGAAAATGAAACGGCCGCAGGCGCGTCACTCGCTCCGGCCCAAAAAATTGTTTAACAAAATAATCAACCACGCCCTTCAAATTCGGCACCGTAATATTTTTATCAATCATTAACCCTTCAAACTGATGAAACATCGGCACGTGCGACGCGTCAGCTTGCCGCCGATAACATTTCGCAATATTCATCATCCGAATCGGCAGCATCCCTTTCTCCAGCTCCCGCACCTGTCCTGAAGACGTATGCGGCGTCAAAACCATCCGCCCCCACTTTTTATCTATCGGCGCGTCAACAAAAAACGTCTCCCATTCATCCCGCGCCGGATGCTCCGCCGGCATGTTCAACGCTTCAAACGCGTAATAATCCCATTCCACTTCCGGATAGCTCACGCGGCTAAATCCAATCCGCGCAAACACTTCGGTAATTTCTCTAATCGCCTGCGTTACTAAATGCAGGTGCCCTTCCGGCTGGGCAACCCCCGGCGCCGTGATATCTAAAAATTTTTCACCCGCGTTGCTCCCCAATTTTTCTTTTCTGCTCTGCAAGCCGCCCTCAATTTCGCGCTTAAGCTGATTGGCCAGCATCCCTATTGCCGCTCGTTCCTTTTCCGCTAAAGTTTTTAGCCCGCGCAAAACCGCCGTCAGCGCCCCCTGCTTCCGTCCTAAATATTTTATTTCCAACTCAACCAAGTTCTTTGCACTTGTCACCTTTTCCAAATCTTCTAAAAACTGTTGTTTTATTTTATCAAGCTTTTTAATCATAATTGAAAATTAATTAATTGAAAATTGATTAAAAATTGAAAATTGAAAATTGATGATTAATACCTTGCGCGCGACTGTCTTGAGATAAAGAAAAACTCCAGCACCGTCAACCCCAAAATTAGCAGTATCACATTATACCAAGTCAGCAACCGCTGGCTTTGCAGCCAAAGCGTGCTGGAAATTAAAATCGCAAACAGCCCCGCCTGCCGCGTGGAGACCTGGATATTCCGATAAAGCGCGCTTTTCCCAAAAATTTTTAGCCGAATAACATAACTTATCAAATAAATCGTTCCAGTCAACGCAAAAAATAAATTTATAAAAAAAAGTAAAACCGCCGCTCCCCCGCCTTGCTCTGGATTAATCCCGGCCAAAGTCGCCGCAAAACCAATCCAAAAAATTATCGTGCCGAAAATAATAATCAGATTATAAAATAATGGAGACATATTATTATCTTTATTATAGCAAATAATAATCAATGTCTGCAAGCTTATATGTCCTATATTCTTTTCTCCCCGGCGGAGTCTCCTGAAAGGGACTCCGCCGAGAGCTTAAGATACAATAAGCTTTGGGCGCGTCAGAGTCCCCTACGGGAGACTCTGACGGGGAGAAAATTTGACAAAAAAATATAAACTACCGCAAGTGGATGATTTAACTAAAAAAACTCGTCAACAAAAAAGGGCCGGAGAAAAAGTCGTCTCTTTCCCCGGCCCACCCGTGCGAGGCGCTCTGCGTCAGATGCTATTCTTCGCGATCTGAGAAGGCGCCCGCGGGGCCGCACAGAGCCACTTCATGGCTTATGTCCTCCCAAAAGCCATGGAAGCTCTACCTGTCTCGTCCATAAGACAGGCACTATTTTTATTGTAGTAAAAAAAATAAAAAAATGCAAATCGCGCGAACTTATATATCTATAGAACTCACACCCCACAATCGGACTAACCGCTCAGTCCGAGCAGAGAATAA
>CAYHQU010000134.1:0-2407 GCA_964358955.1 uncultured Gammaproteobacteria bacterium
CTGGGTACAGAACTTCTATCAGTTTTCTCTTATAGCAGGTGTGTTTCTGGCGGTAGGAGTGATAACTTGGGCTGGGTTGAAATACGCTCTTGCGGCAGGCAATCCTTCCGGTCAATCAGACGCCAGAGACCAGATACTGCAGGCCCTTTTGGGTCTTATACTCCTGTTTGGAGCTTATCTTATCCTTTTCACTATCAATCCTAATCTGATTAACTTGAGGTTGGAGACGTTGAGCGATGCCAGGGTGAGGGCGCCGGTCAATAGCGGGGGTGGCGTAGGTGTCGGCGTGGGAACCGGCGGCGACTTTCAGGGTGGTGGCGGCAGGTCAGGCGGCGCCGGGGCTGGTGGTTGCTTTACTGCCGATTGCATAACCGATACGCAAGCAAGGCAACAATTAACGACCGCTTCCAATGACGCGATAACATTTAACGCTACGCCTCCACAAACAAGTTTAGAGGGTATGAGGCAGAATACTATTAACGAAATTGTTAATATACAGCGGAATTGCGGATGCAATATAGTAGTCACCGGAGGAACTGAAGGAGGACATAGCGCCGGAGCGAATAGTCATGCCAACGGATACAAAGTTGATTTGGGCCTTAATACTAATTTGAATAACTATGTAGAAAGAAATTTCACCCCCGTTGGCATCAGGAGCAACGACGGCGCGCGGCTATGGCGAGCTCCAAACGGTACCGTATACGCGAGAGAATCTAACCATTGGGACATTTTGGTCAGGTCTTAATTTATGAAAAAAATAATTTACACAATCCTGATTATTGCTGTTATCGGCGGTAGTATTTACGCCTGGTTTTATTTTTCAAAGCCGAGCGTTGAAAATAGTCCGGCGGCGGAGTTACCGCCAGTGTCATCGTCGCAATCATCGTCATCGTTGTTGCCATCTTCCTACTCCATCACTGATACTTTTCCGAAAACGGAAACTATCAGCATAGGCACGACGCAAGGAACAGTTGAGGTAAAAAATTTTTATAAGACGCTCATTGATACTGAAGAGGGCTCTATCATTATGGCAGACAACGAAAATTACCAAATTTCTTATGACAGAAGCGACAGCAAATTCTACATCGACCTCGTCATTGCGAGCGACTATAGGGAGCGTGGCAATCTCTATTCGCAAACAAAAGCAGAAAGCGAACTTCTGAATATCCTAGGCATCGGCCAGCAGGACGCCTGCAAGCTTAATGTTTTGGTTTTCCAATTTGGCCAAAACGACAGCACCAGTTTAAGTTTCTGCGCCAACCAATAAGCTCTGGTAATCTCTGGAGGTTGAACCTCCATCGGAGGTTCAACCTCCCAAATATTGAAACTTATTACCCAATCAAGTAAAATAAAACAAATGATGGATTTTATTTACGGGATAATTCTTAAGGTTTTAAGTATCAATACTGCGTTTGCGGCAAATGTTGGCTCGGAAGGCGGCGGCGGACAAACCACCCTTATGAATCCTCTCGGCGTGGCCACTTTCGCCGAACTCGTCCAAAAAATACTCGGCGCGCTTTTTACACTTTCTATCCCAATTTGTTCAATAATGGTTATGGTCGGCGGTTATTATATTATGTCCGCCGCTGGCAACGAGGAAAGATTAAAAACCGGCCGCAATACTATTTTCTACGCCGCGATAGGTTTCTTGGTAATACTTCTCGCGAATGGAGTTGTTTCGCTTATAAGAAACATTACTGGGATATAAGATACCAAACGATTGCGTATAAACCCCCAAATATGATATGCTTTTTGAAACAATCAAAAGGTCGCTAGATAAAGAAAAAAGAAATGAAAAATAAGATTTCGATACTTGGCACGATTGCCGGTTCGGCCTTGCCCTTCATAAGTTTTGCGATAGCCGGGCCAACTACGCCAAATCTGCCGGGTGGTGTCGATACTGTGACGTTCGGCACAGTTAGTACCGTATTTTGCACCATAGCGGGTTGGTTTTTCACTTTGCTCATACTTCTGGCAATAATTTACATTCTCTGGGCCGCATACCTGTACTTAACGTCAGCGGGCGATGAAGAGAAGATAAAGAAAGCAAATCACCAGTTGTTCTACGCAGCAATAGCTATAATAGTCGCGATTCTCGCAAGGGGCGCGCCCTTTTTCATCGCGGCAATGACTGGCGCCACGAACGTTCAGGGTTGCTCCTAATCTTCGTTTTGGTTTTATTCTGTTTTTTTCAAAAACACCGATCGTCGGTGTTTTTGATTGTTAATGACTGGAAGTTGAACTTCCGTTGGAAGTTCAACTTCATAAACATTGAAACAAATTCGCTCCGACTTCGTCGAGAGTCCTCGATAAAATCGGGATAATTTCATAACCTCGCAATAAAAACGTCCCGCTGTCTTGGTAGACATACGGGACTAGTTTTGTTTGATTCAATTCTTTTTTTGGG
>CAYHQU010000135.1:0-2369 GCA_964358955.1 uncultured Gammaproteobacteria bacterium
ATCAAAACGAAAGATAAAATGTATATTGTGGAAACGAAAGCTGAAGATGAAATGCAGAAAGCGGAAGGCAATGAAAAGAATTTGATCGTTTTGAAGGCGCGCGCCGCGGTGAGTTGGTGTAAAACGGCAAGCCAAGTAATATTGCCGGATCAGCCGCAAGAATGGGAATATTTTATGCTTTCCGAAAAAACATTCAATGAAAATCGACAGTTAAGCTTTGATGCCATGGCCGATTTGGGCAGATTGGATTTGGAGCGGCTCTTGGCGAGCGAGGCGGGGAAACTATTTTAATGGTGAAAACAAGAATACATCCGGGGTCATTGAATGTCAGATAGACGCAATGGTTTATAATTTGTATGGGTTGACGGAGGAGGAGAGGAAAATTATTGAGAATTAAAGTTATTATCCATCTCTTTTTGCCTTTTGTTCATATTTTTGATATTATATTTATATGGCTACACGAACAAAAAAACCAGTATTTTTTATTGCAACTAGAACTAAAAAAGAACCGGTTATTGTAAATTTTTATACCAAACAAGGCAAACCGGTAGTTTTTTCTACTGTCAAAAAAGTTAAGACAAAAGAGGGCGTGCATTTTTATGCCAAGGCCTCAAAAGTCAAAAAATAATAATGTCAAAGAAACAAAAAATTACCACAATTGATTTTGATTTTGGCATTGGAGAAATTATCCCCTCCACTCAGAATGCCTACGACTTAGACAAATGCGATGTGATGATTAGAAAAACCGAAAAAGAATCGTTAACTGTATTTAAAAATACAGTGGCCGCTGATCTGGACAAACGGTTAAAAAGCAATAAACAATTTCCCAGTGATGGGGAAATTTTTGTTTTTATTATTCAATATTTCTCCATTGCAAGTGAGTATGCTCGTCGCGATATTGATAATATGGCAAAGACTATCTTGGATGTTTTGAATGGGAGATTTTATAGAGATGATAGTCAAGTTAAAACATTACTCATAGGTAAAAAAATGGAAAAACGCGTGCCACAAAATTTTGCTTATGTCGCAATAAAAAAATTAAGTTTAACTCAGGATGTTGATGCCCTAAAAATTTCTGGATTGGAACGATCTGTAACAATGTTTCAAGAACTTAGAAGTAAAAAAATACTTTAAAATATGGAGAAGGGAAGTAGAAATCTTATTTATGCACAAACGAAAACCCTCAACCCGACATAAATTTCTGGCCAAAAGAGGTTTGAAAAAAGTTCTGCAGGGGAAAGTGATTGACCACAAGATACCCTTGAAAGACGGCGGGACGGACACGCAGTGGAATTTGCATTTAATCAAAAAAAATCTCACCAGAAAAAAACTGCCAAAGAAGCTCGCTGCAGAGCCAGAAAGAGAAGATAATTGCGTGGGATGTCCAACCTCCCGCGCTAAGAGTGAAAATTTACTTATTAAAATAATGCAGCAGGCGCTTGCCTTATTTACTGACTATTAACACATAGCTTAACAGTAAAAATTCCATATTTGGGATATTGCTTGCCATTCGTCCAAAAAAATCCTCAATGTATCTACGGATACATCTGCGGTTTTTTTGGCCTCCATGGCGGCGCACTCTCTCCAAATCTGAAATTTTTCCTTATTAACTTATGTGTTAATAGCCAGTAGGGATTATGTGCCGGTTAAAAAAAATAGACGCCACTGTAATTATTCTACGGTCTAAGATATATGAAAGCATTAAAAATAAAATTAGAAATTTTTTTGGCTGTATTTTTTTTAGTTGGTTTTTGTTTTGTTTTGGAGGCGAAGGCGGAGGTTAAATTAGTTAAGGGTAAAAGTAGTTCTACGATTTATTATTTAGACAGCGCGGGCGTTCGGCATCCGTTTCCAAATGAAGCTACTTATCGGAGCTGGCACGGGGAAAATTATTCGCAGGTATTAACAATGTCGGATGAATTTTTGGCAAGCAGGCCGCTGGGGAAAAATGTAACGATAAGACCGGGAAAATATTTAGTCAAAGTCCCGTCGGCGCCGGAAGTTTACGCAGTTGAGAGGGGCGGGTTGTTAAGACATATTGAGCTGGCGGCGATAGCCGAGGCGATTTACGGGGAGGGTTGGCAGAAAAAAGTTGTTGATTTGCCGGAAGTTTTTTTTAGCGATTATAAAGTTGGCGAAAGTTTAGAACATGACTACGAGCTGCCGAAAAACATTGTTTACAAAGTTAAAGGCGAGAGTAAATATTATTGGAAAGAGGCGGGAGTGTTAAGGCCGTTTGCGTCGCTTGGCGCGGTTTTAGATAATGGATATTTGCAAGACGATATTATAGAAGGGACAAGGCAGATTTATTCAAGGGCTAAAAATATTTTTGGCCGGGAGGAAAAAATTTTTGAGCCGAGTTTTGCGGT
>CAYHQU010000136.1:0-2361 GCA_964358955.1 uncultured Gammaproteobacteria bacterium
TGTTTTTCCCTGGATAGTAATCAAGAAGAGGACGAATCGTTAATTTTCAATTTTTCAGCCAGAGGCTGATCCGCCTCTGGCGGACAATTTTCAAACTCATAATTGAAAATTGTTTCATTAAAAATTAATTGGAAATTGTAAAATTAAAAATTGAAAATTTATTAACTTGTCCAAATAGATAAATTTTGAAACTATGTCTAACAAAATCATCACCCGCTTTGCTCCCAGCCCAACCGGTTTTCTTCATGTCGGCGGCCTGCGCACTGCTTTATATAATTATCTTTTTGCCAAAAAAAATAATGGCCAATTTTTGCTGCGTATTGAAGATACTGATCAGTCGCGAAAAGTCCCCGGCGCGGTTGAAAATTTACTTTCCATGCTAAATTCCGTCGGGCTAAATTATGACAATAAAAAACCGCTCGTGCAATCGGAACGGCTAAAAATTTATCAAGCGCATGCCCAAAAACTAGTAGACGAAAGTAAAGCATATTTCTGTTTTTGCGCCGAGGAGCGGCTGGAAACGTTAAGAAAAGTCCAGCAGCAAAAAAAACAGCCAACCCGCTATGATGGCAAATGCCGCCACTTGTCTGCTGCCGAAATAAAAAAATTGCTGCAGGCAAAAACTCCTTATGTTATTAGACAAAAAATGCCGGCTAGAAAACTGATTGAATTTACTGATTTAGTTCGTGGCAAAATTTCCATCAACTCTGATGTTTTGGACGACCAAATTTTGCTAAAATCCGACGGCTTTCCGACTTATCATTTAGCAGTGGTGATTGACGACCACGATATGAAAATAACACATGTCATCCGCGGTGAAGAATGGCTCCCGTCAACGCCAAAACACTTACTACTATACGAAGCTTTTGGTTGGTTGCCACCTAAATTTGCCCACCTGCCGCTACTGCTCAATCCTGACAAATCAAAATTATCAAAACGCCAAGGCGATGTCGCGGCTGAAGATTATCTTGCCAAGGGTTATCTGCCCGAAGCGATTTTAAATTTTATCCTTCTGCTTGGCTGGAACCCCGGCACCAACAAAGAAATTTTTTCAATGGACGAGATGATAAAAGAATTTTCGCTTGAAAAAATAAATAAAGCCGGCGCGATTTTTAATTTGGAAAAACTTGACTGGTTAAATGGCTGCTATATCCGTCAGCTAAAACTTGACGATTTAGTCGCGCTTTCTTTGCGCTACCTCCTGGCGGCAAAAACCATAACTCCCAAAACCGACAAAAATAAAATCAAAGCTGTTGTCGCCTTAGAGCAGGAACGGCTAAAAAAACTCTCCGACCTGCCCGAGTTAGTTGCCTATTTCTTTAAAGATATAAAATACGACCCCGAGTTGCTGGTCTGGAAAAAACAGACCCGCAAAACCACTGCGGAAAATCTAAAAAAAATTGTTGACTTTCTTGAACATATAGCCGAATCGCGTTATAATAAAAAAGATTTAGAAACTGAAATCATAAAATTCATTAAACAAAATAATTTGGGAGTAGGGGACATCCTTTGGCCCATGCGGGTTTCTTTATGCGGCCAAAAAAATTCACCGTCGCCGTTTGAAATTGCAGCCGTGTTTGGGAAAAAAGAAACTCTGCGGCGGATCAACACCGCAATAAAAATGCTCTCGTAACTAAACATTTCCCTCTCCCGCGCTGGGGAGAGGACGAGGGGGGGCGTCTGCCTTTCCCAGTCGTATACGTCTTATATGACTTATACGACTTATACAACTCTATCTTGCTGCGTGTTGGTGTCCCCGCCTGCCAGCGCCTGAGGGCGCAGCCAATGGCGGGCAGACTCGCCAACACGCCGTCGGGAGTAAAAACACGCCTATCGGTCAGGAGACCAACAGACAGCGAGACGTTCTGCGTTAATCTGCGTCCCGCGACTGCGGGATCTGCGTTACTCCGCTTCTACAAAATAAACATCGTTTTCCCCCTTCCGCCGAATGGGAAAGTCCCCGAAGGGGAATAAGGGATCGCCAATCGCGCCTATCTCTTATAAGTCTTATATGACATATACGACTTATATAACGTCATAACAAAAATTAGATCAGCGCGTCAATCTGCGTCGTAGATCCGCGCGCTAACCCGCGTTATCCATGTCAAACAAAAAACAAAATTACTTATTACTTATTACTAATTACTTATTACTCATCGCCTTGCTTTTTTTTGTTGTCCCCAAAATCACCGCCGCCCAAGAAGACGTCGGCGACCTTAACCAAGAAATAGAAGCTAAAAAACAAAATATTGAAGCGCTGGAAAAAAAATTAAAAGTCCATCAGGATAAAATTGAAGAAACTAAACAAGAAGCGGTAACTTTAAACAATGAACTGGCAATTATTGACAATGAAATGGCAAA
>CAYHQU010000137.1:0-2280 GCA_964358955.1 uncultured Gammaproteobacteria bacterium
TTTTTGGCGGGCTACTAATTACTTAATTACCCAATTACTTAATTACAGTTAATTTAACCTTTGACCTTTTATTAGGTGAATTAGAAATTAGGTGAATTTGAAATTTTAAATCTATGTCTTTAATCAAAGTTGAAAATTTAATAAAAAATTATATCAATGACGAAGTAGTAACAGAAGTTTTACGCGGCGTCAGTTTTGAAATTAATAAGGGCGAGTTTGTGGCGATTATGGGGCCGTCGGGATCGGGGAAGTCAACGCTGATGCATATTTTAGGATTTTTAGATCGGCCGACCGCGGGAAGATTTTTGTTTGAGGGACAAGAGGTCGCGGGGTTTGATGATGACAAGCTGGCGGAGTTGCGCAATAAAAAGGTCGGGTTTGTGTTTCAATCATTTAATTTACTGCCCAAGACAACGGTTTTGGAAAATGTGGCGTTGCCTTTAATTTACAGCGGGATGCCGGCGGGAGAACGGCTAAAAAAAGCGGAAGCCGCGATTAAAGCGGTTGGGCTGTTTCACCGCCAGGGACATTTTTCAAATCAGCTGTCCGGCGGGGAGCAGCAGCGAGTCGCAATCGCGCGGGCGCTGGTAAATTTTCCAGAAGTAATTTTTGCCGATGAGCCGACGGGAAATTTAGATTCAAAGTCGGGTATGCAGGTAATGGAAATTTTAGAGAAATTAAATAACGAAGGGCACACGATAATTTTAGTGACGCATGAGCAGGACACGGCGGAGCACGCGCGGAGGATTTTGCATCTTAAGGATGGAGAGATGGTGCGGGATTGGCAGGTTGAGAATAGGAGGTTGGCGAAAGATGGGCTACGGAAATAAATTCACCAAATTCACCTAATTACCAAATTCACCTAATAAAAGGTTAAATACTTAAATCCCAAATAAAATTTAAAATGTCAAATGCATAATTCATAACACTTTTTTAATATTTGAAATTGGACATCGAGCATTTTATTTCTGAATTATTGAATTATGAATTTTATTAGGTGAATTAGGTGAATTTGACAATTAGGTGAATTTAATATATGACCATCACCGAAAGCATCAAATCATCACTGTTGTCCATGAAAGCCCATAAACTGCGGTCTTTTTTAACTATGCTTGGAATGATTATTGGAATTTCTTCAGTTGTCATTGTGATGTCGGTTGGAGCCGGGGCGCAGAGCTTGATTTTAAATCAGTTTAAAACCACCGGGTCGGCAGTCATCGCGATTTTGCCGGGCGCGGCTGACGAAGAAGGACCGCCGGCGTCGGCTTTAGGAATTGTGATTACGACTTTAAAATATGAAGACGCGCGGGCGCTGGAGAAAAAAAGCAACGCGCCGCATCTGTTGGCAGTGGCGGCCTACACGACTGGCACGGGGACGATTTCTTGGCAGAATCAAAGCACGGATACAAATTTTGTCGGCACGACCGCGAGCTATACGATTGTTGAAGACGCGGACGTTGAGCGGGGGCGGTTTATTTCTGAAGAAGAAGAAAGAAATTTGGCGCGAGTAGTTGTCTTGGGCAGTATAGTGGCGGAAGATTTGTTCGGGGACATGGATCCGGTCGGACAGAAAATAAAAATTAAAAAAGAAATGTTTGAAGTGATTGGCGTCATGAAAGAGCGGGGCGTGCAGTTTTTTGTCAATCAGGACGACCAAGTTTTTATCCCGCTTAAGACCGCGCAGAAAATAATGCTTGGGATAAATCACGTAAATTATATTCGGGCGAAAGTTGATGATGATAAAAATATTGACCCGACAATGGAAGATGTTCGGGCGACTTTGCGCGAACAGCATGATATTTTAAGTCCGATTAATGATGATTTTTCGGTGCGGAATACCAAGATGGCGATGGATGTGATTACTCAAGTGACAGATGTTTTAAAATATTTTTTAGCGGCAATTGCGGCGCTGGCGCTTGTTGTCGGCGGGGTGGGGATTATGAATATAATGCTGGTGGCAGTCAACCAGCGCATTAGAGAGATTGGCTTGCGCAAGGCGGTTGGGGCAAAGCGGTCGCAGATAATGACGCAGTTTTTAACAGAGACAGTTTCGATTTCGTTGACCGGCGGCGTGATTGGCATTTTGATTGGGGCAGGAGTGTCGGCGCTGGTGGCTTTTGTGGCGCAGTATTTAGGATATTCGTGGGATTTGGTGATTACGCCGATGTCGGTTGTTACCGCGACTGGCGTGTCGATTTTGGTGGGGCTGGTGTTTGGGATGTATCCGGCCAGAAAAGCGGCGGGGTTAGATCCGATTGAGGCGTTGAGATATGAGTAAAA
>CAYHQU010000138.1:0-2246 GCA_964358955.1 uncultured Gammaproteobacteria bacterium
TAAAAATAATTTAGATTTTTCACGGGATAATCCGCGGCGCCATTAAAAGTGGCGGAGCGGCAAAAGATGTGTTATAATTTAAGCACTAAATAAATTTAATATTTATGTCTGAAGAGAATAATGAGGGAAAAATTGAAGAGCGAGGAGGGTTTACGCCGCAAGAAGCGGATAAATTAAATTTGGGAAAGAAGCCGCGGTTTGTCCGAATTAGAAAATTAATAAAGTCAAAATTGTTTTGGGTTTTGGCGGTTATTATTTTTATCGCAGCCGTTTTTACGGCAAGGGCGATGTTTGGCAAGAAAGCCGAAGAATATGCGACGACGAAAGTAATTAGAGGAGATGTTGTCCAGACCGTGTCGGCGACCGGTTCGATAAAGGCGGCATCGGAAATAAATTTAAATTTTAAAATCAGCGGGAGGATTACAAAATTAAATAGTAAAGTCGGCGATGAAGTTAAGGCGGGCCAGATTTTGGCGCAGATTGAAGGACGCGATTTGGCAGTTAACGTCTCAAAAGCGGCGGCAAGCTTAGCGGCCAGCCAAGCGGATTTGGCGCGGCTTTTGGCGGGCGCGACTTTAGAAGATGTCGCAACCTTAGAGATAAAAGTTTCCCAGTCAGAAACCGATTTAAAGTCAGCGGAGCAGGATTTGGAAAATATTAAATTAACTTACAGCCAGGATTTGGAAAATAAAAAGTTATCAGCTTTAAGCAGTGTTAATACCGCGCTGACAAAAGCGGATATCGCGCTGCAGACGATGAATGATACTTTAAATTTTAAAAATGATTCAAATAAGTTAGTTGTTAGCGATGTCAGTAAAAAACAAAAAGCAAATGATGATTACGATTTGGCTAAAGAAGAAGTTTTGAGCGCGAAGAATTTTTATAGCCAGGCAAGCAGCGAGGCAACAGACGGCAATATAGTGGAATTGTTAAACAAGTCGTTAAAAGCGCTTGATATAGTTAGCGAGGCGCTTGATAGTATGGCTGACGCTTTGGATTATACCTTAGTTACGAATAATTTATCGCAGACGGATTTAGATACATTAAAGTCCAGCATTAACACGCAACGGACAACAATTGATTCCAGTTATGATTCGGTGCAAACCGCTGATCAAAATTTTAAGGATGCGCAGGTAACATATCAGACGAAAGTTGATGACGCACAGCAAACAGTTGAGACAGCGGAAAAAGCGTTAACAAAGGCGAAGGCGGATTTAGCTTTTAAAGTCGCGAGCCCGAGGCAGGAAGATATTTTATATTATCAAGCAAAGGTGCGGCAGGCGGAGGCGGATTTGGCCTACGCCCAAAGCAAATACGAAGAGACAATATTAAGGGCGCCGGTTGACGGGGTTATTGTTCAAAAGAACAAATATTTGGGCGAGCAGGCCGACGCGACTAAGGCGGTCTATACGATGCTTTCCGACGGCAATTATGAAATTGAAGTTGATATCCCAGAATCGGACATTATAAAAATAAAGCTAAACGACAACGCGACAATAACATTAGACGCGTTGACAGATGATGATAAGTTTTCCGGAGTAATCGCGGAAATTGATCCGGCGCAGACGGAAATTCAAGACGTTGTTTATTATAGAGTAACGGTAACTTTTAAAGCCGAGCAGCCGGAAAATGTTTTAGATTTAATGCCGATTATAAAGCCGGGGATGACGGCGAACGTAACGGTTGAGACAGATAAAAGAGAAGGGGTAATAATCGCGCCACAGAGGGCGATTAGAGAGTTGAACGGAACAAAGACCGTTGAAGTTTTAGTTGACGGCAAGCCGCAGGAGAGGGATGTTGTGGTTGGGTTGCGCGGCGATGATGGGTTGGCGGAAATAATTTCGGGGCTTTTAGAAGGAGAGGATGTTATTACATTTACAAAGAAAAATTAATCACTTTTTGCATTCTATAAAAAATCCTTGCTAAATAGCAGGGATTTTTGTATGATGAGAATGTAAAAAATGATTTTGGGATAGACATTTTCTGCATTATTAAGTTTTATTTGTTTTTGCAGCGTCCCAACGCAAAGTAACACCAATATTTATCCAAAATTACACGAATTTTAAAGAATGTTAAATTACTATGGAACACTAACATGCAAATAAAAAAATATTTATTTCATTTTAAATATTTTGATTGGCTGTTATTTTTTTCAGCCGTTGTTTTAATTTGTTTTGGCTTGGCGGCAATCTACAGCGTTGCAAAAAGTTTTGACGAGCCAAATTATTTTAATTTACAAAAGCAGA
>CAYHQU010000139.1:0-2231 GCA_964358955.1 uncultured Gammaproteobacteria bacterium
ACATGACGAGAGAAAATTTATATTTATCTTAAAACAAGTTTTTCTTTGATTTTTTTAACAACATCGGAAAGCTCCCATTTTGATTTGACCAAGAAACTGCAGGCGCCCATTTTCATTACTTCGGCGATTTTTTCGTCGTATTCAATTTGGGTTAGCAAAATAACCGGCGTGGCAATCAAGTTTTTATTTTGCCGGAGTTTTTTTATAAATTCCAGCCCGCCCATTTTCGGCATCACAAAATCCAGCACAATTAAATTTGGCTTTACGGTTTTTAAAGCATCAAGCGCTTCAAGTCCGTTTTTTGCCTCAACGATAGTCAAGTTTTCTTTAGACAGTTCTTTTTTTAACATTTTTCTTAAAATATTATCGTCGTCAATAAGCATGACGGTTTGGCTATTTTGTTTGGTTTCCATATATTTTTAAATTAAAGGAATAGTAAAATAAAAAGTAGCGCCTTCGCTTTCGGCAGAGCCAACGCCGATTGTGCCGCCGTGAGCTTTAATAATTCCTTTGGTAATAACTAAACCAAGACCAGTCCCCTTTTTTTCGCTGGCGGCGCTTTGTTGGAATTGGACGAACTTACTAAAGAGGTCGGAAATTTTATTTTTTGAAATTCCATCGCCGGGATTTGTCACGCTAATAACCAGCGAATCGGGCAGTTTTGAAATTTTTTCAATTTCTAATTTATCCAAATACCAATTAATTTTATTTTTAGATATTATTTCTTCTAAGCTTTGATTTTTTTTGACAAACACGTTTACTCTAATAATTCCGGTCGGCCGGCTGAATTTTATCGCGTTAGAAAATAAATTATTTAATGCCTGGCTTATTTTTATCGGGTCAAGCATAATTTTAGCAGGAATTTCCGGGACGGACAAGACAGTAAATTTTAGTTTTGATTCCGAGGCAGAAGTTTCATAAAATTTTATGCGGTCGGCGATAATTTCTAAGATATTTGAGAGGGTTTTATTAATTTCAAATTTGCCGGAATCAATTTTTGCCGCATCAAGCAAATCGTTTACCAAATCAAGCATGTTTGAGGAATTTTCCTTGATTAAAGGCATAAATTCATTATAGTCGGCGGGCGGGGCGTTTTGTTTTTTATTATCAAGGAGGTATTGCGCCATTTTTTTAATATTATCAAGGGGCGAGCGGAGTTCATGAACCATCATTGAGGTAAAGTCCTCGCGCATTTTTTCAACTTCTTTTTCTTTAGTGATGTCGTGAAAGATGGCAACCGAACCGAGGGTTTCGGTTTTGTTTTCAATGACACTTTTTACCGGTGAGACAAAGATTTGGTAAAAGCGGTCTTTTATTAAAATGTCGTTGGCTTCAATTATTTTATCAAAGCGGACGCTTTCTTCAAGTTTGCCGCGAATGTCAAATTTTCCGCCCAAGTTTTCAATAAAGTCAAAGATATTTAGCTCATCAAAATTTTTTGGCGATTCAATTATTTTTTTAGCGGCGGGGTTGACAACAACAATATGATAGTCTTTATCGGTCATAATTACTCCTTCACTCATACTGGAGACCATCGCGTTTAGCTTTCGCTGTTCGGTTTGGACAACGTTTTGGAGCTTGGTTATCGCGTCGGAGGCTTGACGGGTGATTTTATAAAGAATTGTCATTTCTTCTTCTTGATAATGGCCTTGTTCGGTATGGGCGACAGTTAGAACACCGACAACTTTTTGGCCGATGACAAGCGGAATATTAAAAAAAGACTGGACTTTTGTTTCTAACTCTTCGGTTAGAATCGCGCCGGTTATTACTTCTTGGACCTGGTTTTCTTTAAATTTTTTATTAATTAAAACCGACAAAGATCTAAGCATTCTCTTTTTAACTTCATTTATAAATTTTCGGGAGACTGATTTTTCAAGATGCGCTTTAAATATCACAGCGTCCGGCCCAATAAGAATATAAGAGACAACGCTATATTCTATAAATTGGCTTAACGAGCCGGTAATAATATCAACAACATTTTGAATATTTAAAGAATAGCCGATGCGGTCGCCTAGTTCTTTTAGAATCGCAAGTTCGTACATTTTACGCTGGGTATTTTTTTCTTTTTCGCGGACGCTTTTTTTATAAAAAAAATTTTTCCAATAGGAAAAGATTCCGACTAATAAAAAAAGAAGACTAAAGGCGATTATAATGACGTTAAATGCCTCCATTTTATTTAGAAGAGCTTTTGGCGTTTTTTATACGATGTCAAGATTAATTTCGCCATCAGC
>CAYHQU010000140.1:0-2190 GCA_964358955.1 uncultured Gammaproteobacteria bacterium
GTCTGGGAGCATGTCAAAAATGGCGCCGGCGACACTTTAATTAGGTACACGCCAAACGACGGCGGGGCTGTGGGCTGGAAATGGCTTGAATTTACAGGCATAACTAATTACGGGGATTTGTCTTATAGTCAAATAAGGCCGTCGGTTGATACTTGGAATAGCAGCCAAGGCGTGGGTGAAGTATATACTTATAATGGCGATTATGGCAGCGCTACGCGTGTTCTGCTTCGCGGCGGCTATTGGACCTATGGTACGAACGCCGGCGCGTTTACACTCTACTTGGGTTGGAGCACGGGCGCTCAGAACTACGATGTTGGTTTTCGCTGTTCCCGCTGAAGGGGTTAAATCTATAATCTAAAATTCTAAAATTCTAAAAAATGCCAAATAATTTACCCCAGCGCAAAACCATTAGATTGCCAGGATACGATTACACTGCATTTGGCTATTATTTTATCACAATTTGCGTCCAGAATCGGGAAATGTATTTTGAAAATAATGATGTTAAACAAATTACCGAATATTATTGGCGGCAAATTCCGAATCATTTTCAAAACACAAAATTGGATGAATTTATTATTATGCCGAACCATTTGCATGGCATAATAATAATTCGTAGGGGCGGGGTCACCCCGCCCGCGACAAACGGGTCGGGAAACCCGACCCCTACATTGGGACAAATAATTGGATATTTTAAATATCAATCAACAAAACAAATTAATATTGTTTTAAAAAATCCGCCGGGACAAAAATTATGGCAACGTAATTATTACGAACATATTATCAGAAATGACGAATCATTAAACCGCATCCGCGAATACATCCAAACCAATCCAGAGAATTGGAACACAGACAGGAATAATCCAAGAAATTTCAAAAATAAAAATTTGGCAACAGCTGGCGGTTGAGGGAGAAGGTTTTGAGAGGTTAAATAAATTAACTAAATGACTAAATTTTCAAACAATAAAATAATCATAAATTGGCAGCATTTAGGCAGGGTGTTGGTTATTATTGATGCCGCCAACTTAGTAAAAAGCGTAGATAGTTTTGCTATGCGAGTGCATAATAGAAAACTAATTCGTTTTTTTCAACAATATAATAAATTAATCGGAGTGCGCTATTATACTGTCTCTGTTAATGGCAAACGATTTTCTGATTTCGCCGCTTCAATGGAAAGATATGGCTACTATTTAATAACAAAGCCGCTCAAGAAAATTTTTGACCGTAAAAAACAAAAAATAATCCCTAAAGCTAATTTTGATGTTGAAATTGCAGTTGATGTAATGGATTATTTGGCTAAATTTGACACTTTGATTTTATTTTCTGGAGATAGCGATTTTAATTATTTGATTTTGAGATTAAAAATTAAAGGTAAAAAAGTTTTAGTTTTTTCTACGCGATATCATGTTGCTCATGAATTGGTAGAGAATTGCGATAGATATTTTGATATTAGAGAATTCAGAGAGGTATTTTTAAGACCAAAATAAAAATGGCCCGTCTTTAGCTTGCGCATCAACGGGCGGTTTAAGCAGTCTTGCGACTGCAATATAAGTATACCAAACCTAAAAACAATGTCAAGAACCAAATCAATTTTCAATTTTTCCGCCAAAGGCGGACCAGCCTCTGGCTGGCAATTTTCAATTTTCAAACAAAAGAGAATTCTTTTTACATTTTTAATTGTAATTTTTAGTTTTTCATTTTTAATTTTTAGTTTCAATACAGTCCTTGCCCTTTCCGGCTCTTGGACCCAGGGCAAATACGGCTCTGGTTATGATTTTCAAGGTTCTGATACGATTGACATTGGCAATGATGTCTACAGCGATGCGCGCACTGTCAGTTTTTGGGTTAATTTAGACGACACAACCGAGAGCATTTTAGAACTGCGCGGGGACACTTATATTTCCGCGTCTGCCGGCGCTTTGTCCGCGACCGGCTTTACCAGCCCGGTGATTTATGTTGACGGCGTTGTTTCTTCCACAATCACGGCCGGGTCTTGGCGTTTTATTGCTGTAACCACTAATACCGCTATTAACGCCACTGCCGTTAGCTTGGGCACTGTGGGCGCGCAAAGTTTAAACGGCGCTTTAGATGATGTGCGGTTTTATAATTATGCTCAAACTCAAAAACAAATTATGTCTGATATAAACGCCGGTCATCCGGCAGTTGGCTCGCCAATTGGCAGTTATGTCGGGT
>CAYHQU010000141.1:0-2160 GCA_964358955.1 uncultured Gammaproteobacteria bacterium
CCACTATTTCATTAGCATCATTTTTGAACTGAGCGTAAACTCGGAAACTGTATTTCGTACTCTCACCCAAAGGCGGTGCGCTTGGCAGTAAATTCAGATTGATGACTAACCAACAATTTGGCCCCAGTACTGCGTTCCACAACACATGGTTTAGCTCCGGCTTAGTTAAGTTGGCCACGCCCGAAACCGAGGCAATCTCTACAGTCACCGCGCCCTTATCTTCCGCGCCGGCTAAAACATCCGGATAAGCCAGCGTCTTGCCGGTCTGGTTCGTTAAAATCACCGCTGCCTGATAACTGCCCCCGCGTCTTAATGACGCTGGACTTTCAGCCACCTGCCAGGCAAAACTTCCTTGGGCAACAACCGGCACTGGGCTTTGAGGTGTTGGCTCGTATGGCTCAATTGGCTCGGGAGAACCGCCAACGCCGTCAACCACAATTGCCGCTTGAAAATCAGTTGGCGTCTCAACTAACCGAACTTGTCGGTATTCATTTGGGACATCAGCGCGGTCAGTCCAAATCAATGACTTTCCTGTGGCAAAACTCTGGATGATGTAAATAATCCCTGTCGGACCAAAAAGACCTGCTGTGTCAGTGTAAATCTTTTCATTGCAAACTGGCGCATTCAAAACTTTCGGCCCATCAATCACATTCATGTAATGCCATCTGAATCCGCCCTTGAGCAGAAATGCCTGCCGCATTGTTGGATTGTAGACAATAGCAAACCATTCATTAGTTGATGTCTTGTAGAAATCCTGAATGATGACGTAAGTTACGCCGTCAGCGCTGTAATAAAGGTGGACATATTTGCCACCGCCATTATCAGCTGGCACACCGACCACTGCTTCGCCGCCAGCATCATCATGCGCTTTCTTAATCGCTTCGCTTGAACCTTCAGTGTTCCAGCCGCCAGACCAGAGGCCGACGAGAGATTCTGGCTGGACACTATTTGATACTTCACCCAAGCGGTAGAAGTACACTTTGTGACCGGGTTTGTTAGAAATATAATCGTGGGGGTCCCATTCATGAGTAGCGACAGTCTCTTCAAACGGTGGCTTAAAATTAGAATCCACAACTAAATACGTATTAGATTTTCCGATTACGTATTCAAGAAAAATCGCGGAATGATATGGAAAGTCAGCTTTTCCATCGCCATTCAAATCTCGATCATCCCACTCATGATTTAAATTGGGATTACTGGTTTGAATTATATCGCCTCGAAGCAGTTTGCTATAATCTGTAATTTCCGTCCCAACATTCAAATAACACTGCCGGTATCCAGTTCCCAAGGCAATTCCAACATCAGAACATACTACTTGAACAAATCGCTTGCAAGACCATTCTACATGATCTTTGTAGGTCAAAGCTCTGTCCGCAATCTGATCATTCGTGGCGGCGCTAACACTGCTAACTACCAAAATCGCGATTAAAAACGCTTGAAACAACTGCGCTGTACACATGGCTTTGCTCCTTTCATTTCAATCCCATAGAAACAAACAAATCGCCCCAGACAACTTTTTCCATTTTCCAATTACCAAAATTCATCCTTTAAACTTCTTTTTAATTGTCAAAGAACTTGCTAAGGAACTATAACCAAAAAATATAATTAAAGAGCTTTTCCAAAAATATTATTTGGTATTATAATTTTAGAAAAATTCTCTAATATAGTGTTTGTATTTATTAAATTCTATTTAACAAATTTAAAAGTATCTACAAAAATATTATATTTCAATATATTTTCCTCTAAAATTTTTTGGTTTTTAATATCGTATATATCATGAAACCGAATTAGTAAAAAATTATCTTTCTCATTTCTAATAACAACATCAATAAATTTAATCCATTTTCCAGGTCTAATATTTCCATCCCCATCTCTATATGGAAGATCGCCAGATACTCTTACATAATCATCAAAATCTTCTCGCTTAAAATTTAACAACTTATCTTCCTTTTCATAAAAATTATATTCTTCTATGATTTCTAACGACACCTTAGATTCATTCATATTGACGTAACAAAATATTTCATTGTCTGAAAGAATGGCTATAATATCTTCAAATCCTTGCTCTTTCTTACAAGTATCTATAAACCACCCCCCCGGATACTTCACCTCAAACCCATACTCCTCATTCCGATATGTTTTCCAGTCGCTGGTATCTAT
>CAYHQU010000142.1:0-2152 GCA_964358955.1 uncultured Gammaproteobacteria bacterium
TTTGCATCGGTTGATTTTCAGCCCCAGCTTACAGGCGGCCTGGAATTATTTTTAGGCGCCAAGCGCGACCCGGTCTTTGGCCCGATTATTATGTTTGGCATCGGCGGAATTTATGTTGAAGTTTATCAAGACATTGTTTATCGTTTAGCGCCATTATCTTTAAGTGACGCCCGAGAAATGATTGCCGAAATAAAAGGCTATAAAATTTTAGCCGGCGCCCGCGGCAAACAATACGACCTGCCGGCGCTTGCCAAATGCCTAAACTGCCTTTCGCAATTAATGGTTGACTTTCCGCAAATCAGCGCTGTTGACCTAAATCCCGTCATGATTTTTGAAAACAACGCCGGCCTAAAAGCGGTTGACTATAAAATTATAATATAACAGATATAGGCCGATGATTACACAGATTTTACAAATCACCGATGTGTCATCCCGAGGCCGCCGCAGCGGCCGTGGGGATCTCGCCCGCCCGGGGCGGGCGCTGAGCGCACCGCTCTTGTGGGATTATTCTACAATAATCAGTGTCCGTTGCGATCCCGCTTAGCGGGATCGAGATTGCCACGGCCTCTCCCGCCGCTGCGGGATCGGCCTCGCAATGACAAAAGCGTATGTTTAAAAAATTATTCAGTATTTCATCAAAAACAATAACTTCTGCCGCGATAATTATTGCCGCGGCGTCTTTAATTTCCCGCCTGCTCGGCGTTCTTAGAGATCGCGTGCTCGCTGGCGAGTTCGGAGCGGGGGAGACGCTTGATATTTATTACGCCGCTTTTCGGATTCCGGATTTAATATTTAATTTGCTTGTGCTTGGCGCGATTTCCGCCGGCTTTATCCCGATTTTCAGCGACTACGTTAAACGCGACCAGTTATCCGGCTCTATTCCCGGTGCCAAATTCAAAGCCTGGGAACTTGTCTCTAATCTCTTAAATATTTTAATTGTCGGCTTAATTATCATCTGCGGCCTTTTTATTTTTTTTACGCCCGCGCTGCTAAAATATTTAACGCCCGGCTTTAACCCGGAAATGCGGCTGCAAACAGTGGCAATGACGCGCATCATGATGTTAAGCCCGATAATTTTGGGCGTCTCGGCAATTTTAGGCGGCGTCCTCCAGTCGTATAAACGTTTTTTCATTTATTCAATCGCGCCGATAATGTATAATGTCGGCATCATTTTTGGCGCCCTTTTTTTTGTCGGCCTCTTTGGAATCTACGGATTGGCCTGGGGTGTTGTTTTTGGCGCCGCTCTGCATCTGTTGATTCAGCTTGGCGGCGTCTTTGAACTGGGCTGGCGGCCAAAATTTGTTTTTAAATTATTTGACCCCGGTATAATTAAACTGGCAAAAATGATGGCGCCGCGGACTTTAAGCTTGGCCGTCTCCCAGCTAAATTTATTTGTCATTACTGTCATCGCCTCAACTTTAAGCGCCGGCAGTATTACAATTTTTAATTTAGCGAATAATTTACAATATTTTCCGCTCGGAATTTTCGGCGTCTCGTTTGCGATTGCCGCCTTCCCGACATTATCCGAACTTACTGATAAAAAAGAAGAATTTGTGGCTAATCTTTCGCAGACGCTCCGCCAAATTATGTTTTACATCGTTCCCGCCTCCGCGCTGCTGATTATTTTGCGCGCCCAAATCGTCCGCGTTATTTTGGGTTCCGGAAAATTTGACTGGTCGGCGACAATCGCGACCATGGATATGCTTGCCTTTTTTTCAATCAGTCTTTTTGCGCAAGCCCTAATACCGCTTTTGGCGCGCGCTTTTTACGCGCGCCAAAACACCGCCATCCCTTTTATCGCCGGCTTGATTTCCGCTGTCATTAATGTTATTCTTAGCCTAATTTTGGCAAAATATCTCGGCGTTGCCGGCCTCGCGCTCGCTTTCTCGCTTTCAAGTTTATTAAACCTTTGCATTCTTTGGATAATTTTGCATCTTCAATTTGAAAGTTTAGACGAGCTTAATATTTTATGGTCGGTGATAAAAATATCGGTGGCGACTTTTTGTCTGGCTGGCGTTGTTCAGGCTTTAAAATATTTTACCGAAAGTTTTTTTGGCACGAAGACCTTTATTGGAATTTTTTTACAGGGATTTATTTCCGGCGGAGTCGGCCTGCTGATTTATTTTGCCGTCGGCCTGCTTTTGGGCTCGCC
>CAYHQU010000143.1:0-2136 GCA_964358955.1 uncultured Gammaproteobacteria bacterium
AACTGGCGCCAATCTACAATTTTCACTATTCAACCTAATATGCAAAGGTCAGTAGGGGAGGTTGTCGGCAAGCCAAGTTGAGCCGGTGTAGCCGGCAACCTTGGCTAAAGCCAGTATGAATTTAAGAACAAACACATAAGTCCTTGTTAATTAATTTCAAATTCACCTATGGACATCGCATTATGACTCCGCACCCTATAACTTGTTAAAATTGCGTCTGGCTGGTTTCTCGCTTCGGTAAATTTTCGTCCCGCTAAGCGGGACTACGGCTCAAATTTCCCTGGCTGCGAAACTGCGCCAGGCCGCAATTTTTCCGGCGGACTGGTGCGGTTTCATAATGTGATGTCCATAATTCACCTGGGTTTTAAAACTGTCTTGATTTTTTTTATAATATCATTCCAAAGCAATGGCCGCCGGCGCAGATCAACTTGGATTTCGGCTAAATTTATCCCCCGCTCTCCGCTCTGAAAATACGGCAACGATAACACAAAATGCAATCTGTCGTCGGCAGTATAATATTTATTGACATCAAAATCAATTTCGGCAACTTGCCAGCCATCGGGGCGGCGGTCGGGCAGGTTGTAGGAAGCAACGACGTAATCAATTTGGTCGCGGTCAAAATCTGCTCCGTCGGCAAGGGTTGACAGCGTCGGCTTAAAATAACTTTCGCGTGAAAAAGAAAACAATCCTTTAGTACTAAGGCGCAAATCGCTGCTTGGAATAACAATTGGCTTTAAACCGTATGGGGCCTCAAGCAAAAAATTTTTATGCGTTTCGGCAATATTTAACATTTGGCCGCCGACAGCAATTTCCTGAAGACCTTCAAGGTGGACAGTTTCGGCCGAAATTATATGGCCGTCGGTCCAAATAAAAGTCGGGCCGGAACGCTCTAAAGAATTTTCATCAACGTAGCCGGAATCGTCGGCGAGATAAATTTGATTTATAAAAACTAAATAATCCTGCTCGGTTTTTATTTTACGGATAAAAATATCATCGCTTGGCGTTATCAGCTCAACTTTATAGACGCCGGGAGGCAGGTCGTCAATTACAACATTAATTTCTTTAACATCAAACATTTTTAGATTGTCGGTAGCGTTACCGTCGTCGGCGATAAACTTTGAATAAATTAATTCATTTTTTTTATTGTAAATTTCAATGCTTAAATAATCGTCGCCGAGGTGGCGGTTAACATCTTGAATCAAAAAAGTGTAGTTCAGCGGTTCATTTTCTAAATAAGTATAGAGGCGATGTTCGCCGCGCAGTGATTTATTAACTGCCAGTCCGCCCGGCGCGGGACTGTAGCCGGGAATTTTAAAATCATAATCAAGCTCGTAGTTATAGACGGCGACACTATTTAGCGGCGGAAAATTTTTTAAAAAATCTTCAACCGAGTTATAATTTAAGTTTTTTTGAAACAGTGTAATGTTGCCGGAGTTAACGCGCGACCAATGAAATTTATCACTATATAAAAAATTCAATATTTCATTATCAACGGGTTTTAGGTCAAAAAGCCAGCGGTCAAAATCAACCAAAGCGCCAAGCTGAAAAATCGGCTGGTCTAAATTTTGATAGACTAATTTTATTTTAGCAGAGTCAAAATGGCGCGGGAGGCGAACATCAAAATAAACCGGCTGATTTATTATTTGCTGATACCAAATTTCATTCAATTTTTTGGGTTCGGAAACGCGGTCATTAGGACGCAAAGTTGTTATAAAAGGCGACAAATTTTTAACATCAAAGCCGGCCACTAATTCGCCCGATACTACCAAATCCTTATAAACCAACCAGCCAAACAAAAAAACCGGCAGGGCAGCTAGAACCACTCTGATAATAAATAATATAATTTTTACTAATAAAGAAACTTTCATGAAACTAAATTTAAAAATCAAAAATATTTTTGATTTTTTATTTTTGATATTTAATTTTTCCTTATAATTCTAAATAACCTCTCTCCCTCAAAAATATCCACGCCGTCAACCAGCTCCAACCCATACCCCCGAAACCTTTCCCTCTCTAACGCCAGGCCAGCATTATCCAAAAATGTATAATAATAAATCGGCGCCACCCGAGATAGTTCTGCTGCCGCCATCAACTGACCCGGTTCAACAATGCCAGCCGCCACCCTAAACTCCGGGA
>CAYHQU010000144.1:0-2120 GCA_964358955.1 uncultured Gammaproteobacteria bacterium
ACTATTGTCGGCCGGATAAATACGGGTAAATCCACTTTGTTTAATCGGCTGACCGAAAGCCGAAAAGCAATCGTGTCGCCAGTGGCCGGGACGACGCGCGATTATAATTTGGGAAAAATAATTTGGAAAGGCCGGCAGTTAAATATAATTGATACCGGCGGGGTTGATATTGAAACACTGGCCAGAAGCATTGCGGCGCTGGCAGAAAAAAAACCGTATCCGGCCAAAGATTCAATTGAAAAAAATATAATTAGGCAGACGCATACTGCATTAAGCCGGGCGGATTTAGTTTTAATGCTTGTTGACGGTAAAGCCGGACTTTTACCCACGGATAAAACACTGGCGATGATTTTAAAAAAAATCAGTAAAAAAGAACGGCCAATAATTTTAGCGGTTAATAAAATTGACAAACAAAAATTTAGAAGCAACATTAGTGAGTTTTATAAACTGGGGCTGGGCGAGCCAGTTCCAATTTCGGCGCTTAACGGTTCGGGAACGGGCGATTTGTTGGATGAAATATATAAAAAATTAAAACTGAAAAAAATAAAATCGCTGATAAAAAAAGAGGCGGACATAACCAGAGTCGCAATTTTAGGCAAGCCAAATGTTGGAAAATCATCTTTAATGAATCGCCTGTCGGGCACGGAAAGAGCGATTGTCTCGGAAATTACCCAGACGACGCGCGAGCCGCAATATGAAATTATTAAATATAAAGAACATAATTTAATGTTTATTGATACGGCCGGACTGCAACGAAAAAAGCCGCGGAATTTTATTGATAAAGTCGCCTCAAGGATGGGGCTGTCGGTTTTAAAGAGAGCGGCTGTAGTTTTATTTTTGGTTGAAAGCCAGCAGCCGCTGAGCACCCAAGACACCCGGATTGCTGGTATGATAAAAGAGGCGGGGGCAAAAACAATTATTATCGCCAATAAATGGGATTTGATAGAAAATAAAAAGCCGGGGCTGGAAAAAAAATTTATTGATTATATTTACCATTATTTGCCGCCACTAAGAAAGTCACCGATTATTTTTACTTCGGCGTTGACGGGGAAAAATGTTAATAAAATATTAGAGATGATTGTTAAATTGTTAAATTGTTAAATTGCTATCCGGCTGACTGTTGTCGTAACAATTTAACAATTTGGCAATTCAGCAATTTAATTCTATGAAACTTATTGTCGGGCTCGGAAATCCGGGCAAAAAATACGAAAACACGAGACACAATGTTGGCTTTATTGTTATTGATAAATTTTATCAGAACAATGGTTTTTCGGAATGGAAAGGCAGCAAGCGCTTTAAAGCAAAATTTTGCAAAGCCAAGGGGGTAACCGAACAAATTATTTTGGCCAAACCGGAAACGTTTATGAATAAATCGGGCCAAGCCGTAAGAAGCTTGGCGGCTTTTTATAAAATAAAACCGCATGATATTTGGGTTTTGCATGACGAGATAGATCTGCCGACGGGAAAGCTGAGAATTTCCCAAAATGCATCAGCTGGCGGACATAATGGGATTAAATCGATAATTGAGGAACTGGGAACATCGGAGTTTGTCAGATTTAGAATTGGAGTGGCCGGACAGATGAGGGTAAAAATTTCTGCGGAGAAATATGTGCTGCAAAAATTCAGCAAAGAAGAAAAAGCGCAGATTGATGAATTTTTAAAATTTGCCGTTCAGGCCATTAACACGGCGCTGATTTCAGGAATCACAGAAGCGCAGAATGAGTATAATTAGTGTGATACCAATATACTAATGCATACTAATTATACGAATGAATACGAATTATTAAACATTGGTTTTGCCTTGCTAAAATAGATTAAAGGCAATTCAAGTTCATTCGTATTAATTCGTATCATTCGCACGAATTAGTATATTAGCATTTCGCTATTATCATTAGTACAATTCGTATATTAGTATCGTGTTCATCGGAAAAAAATAATGCCAGTAATACTGCCTGCCAGCGTAAGGCAACTGTCAGAAGACAGGCGCCTTAGCCTTGATGCGGCTAGTTGCAAGGTAGGAGGGGGTTCCTTGCTTTGACCGCTCTGGCAAGCAGAATAACTGGCATTAAACTAGTAAAAATTTTACACAATACCCTGATTTATAATGATATCATATTTTT
>CAYHQU010000145.1:0-2110 GCA_964358955.1 uncultured Gammaproteobacteria bacterium
CGTCGCTCGGTCTAAATGTCCCGCCGCTGCGGGACATTTATCCACTCGCTAGTAATTATAGCATAAAATATAAAAGCTTACAAAAATCAAATAAATATGATAAAATAAATTTATTAAAGATTTTATTTGATTTTAGCCAAATTTGGCGAAACTTAGTAATTTAGCTAAGAGAAAATCATGGAAACAGACAAAAATAAAAAAAGATATCCACAAAAAGAAAATATTGACAAGTATTTATTTTATATCCCACACGAAACTACACAAAACTTAAGCCGCCAAAAAATCCGCAAATTTTTTACTTTTAGCGAGGCGGCTTGTCGCGAAACTACGCGAAATCCAATTAATCAAAAGAATTATAAAATAGGTTTATTAAAACTAACTACCTGGTTAGTCTTTTTTTTAACATTGATACCGGCAGGTCTGGTAGACGGACGGACATTTGACCCGAACAATATTTTAACAGACGAGGAGATGTTTTCGGGAGAGGCGCTGTCGCAGGCGGCAATTCAGGTTTTTTTGGACCGTGAAGGCAGCGCGCTTAGAAATTTCAGCGAGAATGTCGCGGGGCAGACAAAAAGCGCGGCGCAAATTATTTATGAGGTTGGCGCGGCGCAGGGGGTCTCCCAAAAATTTTTGCTGGCAACTTTGGAAAAGGAAAAAGGATTAATTTCTAAAAGCGCGGCGGCGCAGAAAGATTTTGACTGGGCGACCGGGTATTCTTGTTTTGGCGGCAACTGCAAGGAAAAATACCGCGGCTTTTTTAATCAGGTTGAATCAACAGCGATTACCCAAAATATTTATAAACAAAAAGCGGGACAGTTTAGTTTTCGGGTCGGGCAGACAACAAAAACTTTTGACCACTATGGAGTGATGCCGAAAAATCAAGCGACGGCTAATTTATATGTTTACACGCCGTATGTCGGCAACGCGCCGGAGCTGGGAATTATTTCAAAGTTCGGCGCCAATCATTTATTTTGGCAAATTTGGAATTTATATTTTACCGATAGAATTTTGCCGGACGGGCTAGTTATGAAATATGGAGGCGATTATTATTTAATTGAAAAAAACAAAAAAAGAAAATTTGGCAGCCAGGCAATTTATTTGGCCGACCATAAGAACAGCGAGGCGATTTTAGTTGACTTACAGACTTTTAACGCTTATGAGACGGGGGCAGAGGTTAGTTTTGCCAATAACACTTTGGTTAGGTCAAGTACAACCGGACAGGCGTTTTTAATTTTAGACGGAACGGCCCGGCCGATTATTGATGACGCGGCGCTGGCGCTAATTTCGGATTTTCGGCTGGCTTTAAATTCGGTAGGCGAGATTGCGCTGGCGGAAAATGAAAAAATTACAAACTATCCGATAGGCGTCCCGATTGCCGGCATTACAGTTTATCCGCAGGGAAAATTTTTTCGGGTAGAGACCGGCGAGATTTATTTTGTCCAAGACGGATTAAAACATTTGGTTGACGCGGCGGTTTGGCAGGCAAATTACGGCGGGCAGATGACGGAGCCGGCAACATTAAGCGGATTGGACAGCTACCCAACTGGAACACCATTATTGTTTAAAGACGGCGCGTTTATTAAAAACAGCGCGGGAACTTATTATTTAATTTCCAACGGTGAAAAGCTAAAAATCGCCGAGCTGGAAATTGGAAAAAAAGTTTTTGGAGCGGATAAATTTTACGCGGCGGTATTGGCATCGGATACGATTTTAGAATTGCACGCGTCCGGATTAAATATTGATTATGCGGACGACACGATTGTTGAAGCGGCGGCGGCGGCAGTTCAGCCGGCCGCAGCAGTAGCGGCGCCGGTTGAAAATTATCAGGCAATCTTTGTTGGCGTCAGCCCGGAGAGTATAATTTTAGTTACCGGCGAGCTAAAAAATTTAACAGTTACGTTTAAAAATATCGGGGCGACAAGCTGGACTAAAGACAAAGTTTGGCTTGAAGCCGACGGGATAGAGGAAAAATTTTATTTTAGCGAGGGGTCGGTCTCTTCGGGACAAGAGGCGACGTTCAGCGTTAATTATAAAGCGGGCGGAGAAGTTGGACTACAACAACAAAATTTTAGCTTGGTTTATTTAAAAGACGGGGTAAAACAAAACT
>CAYHQU010000146.1:0-2066 GCA_964358955.1 uncultured Gammaproteobacteria bacterium
TAATTCACCATCATAAAATTTCAAATTCACCTAATCACCTAATAAAAGGTCAAATGTCAAAATTAAAATAAAATTCAATAATTTTCAATAACGAGTATTACAGTTTCTATAAGCCATGGGATCCCTCTCCCGCTAAGCGGGATCGGGATGACACTTCGTGTCAATTTACTCAATATCAATCACCAATCCCCTCCCTCCTCCGATGGGGTCGTCTTCAAGGTTTGAAGTGATGCTGCGCTGCAGCTGGACAATCGTGTCGTCGGTTACGGCGTCAGTGGCGGTTAAATTAGTTTCGGCGGTAAGCAAAATCAGCCGGCCGGACTGATCTTTGGTTGGGGTAACTGAAACATCAAACCAGACATTTACATCGTCAAAAGTTTTATTTGACGAAATTTTTGAGATGTTCCAGGTCACGGCATTGTCGGTTGGCGAATAATTCAGCTCGCCGCTTTTAACTAAATATTTATCTTCCCAAAAAACTCCGGCGGGCAGTTTTGTTTGAATTTTTACGTTTTTTGCTTCATGCAGATTATTTGACAAATACCAAAAAATTCTGAAAGTTGTTTTTTGGCCGACGACCGGCGGCAAGGGACCGGCGCCGACGGCAATATTATCATCATTGAAATAACGGCCTTCCGTTTTTAGCTCTAAGGCGGTGTTGATATTATTATTAATTTTTTTTGATTCAATTACGGTTTGGGCTTCCAAGTCGTTTATCTCGCCGATTATCGCTTTGGCAACGCTTGTGGTCAGTAAATTTGCGGTTTTCAGATTTATGTTTTCACTGCCTTTCAGTTTAACGGAAAAATCAAGGCTGCCCTCATCAAGCGGATTTATTTGCGCCAAGGAGGCAACATTATTTTTATCCCAGTTAATTTGGTTAATGCCGGCTTCTCCCATGTTTTTATCAATTAAGGTATCCCAATCAACAATGTCGCTTGCAATATTAACAATGATGTTCACATTTTTTAAAGTTTCGTTACCCAGATTTTTATAGACAATTGAATAATTTAAAGTATCGCCGAAATTTACGGCTTTGTCGGCGGAGTTGCCGTTAATAATTAAATCAAGTTTTAGATTTTGGCCGGTAATTAAAGTGTTGACACTTTTTTCCTGCTGGACGGTAAAATTATCATCGTTGACAAGGCCGATTTGAACAATCAAATCTTTTGAAAGATTTTCGGATATAAGATAGCCGCCGCTGATTTCAATAACGCCTTCGCTTAGATTGGCAATTTTTTCAAAATACCAGACATTGGTTATTTGGTCGGAATTTTCGCCAGAAAAATTTTTTAGATTTGGAGCGGCGCTTGGCGCCGGATTAGCTTCCTGAAAAATAAAACCATCCGGATAGAAGGCCTTAATTTGGACATTGTCGATGTCTTGCTCGGAATTATTTTTATAATTAATTTTATACGTTACTTTTTTTTCCGGAAGCGTGTTTGAGGGGCCGGCAAGCTCAATGTCTAAAATTGACGTTGTAATTTGGCTTGCCGCCGAAAATGTGTCTTTAAAAGACGAACTATAATTAGCCGGGGCATAGGAGGCGGTAGCTTGAAAATTTAGGACGCTGCCGACTTCGCCAACAACCCGTCCTTTAATTTCAATTTTTCCTTTTTGGCCTTTTGCCAACTCGCCGATTTTCCAAAGAGTGTTGTATTGATTTTCCGGCAAGGGGTCGGCGTCTTCATAGATAAAATAATCAGGATAGAGAATTGAAATTTCAACATTATGCAAAGCGACGCGATCAGTATTTTCATATTCAATGGCATAGATTATGTTTTGACCGGAAGAAATTTCTTTTTCAGCAGTTATTTTCAGGTTGATGCTTTTTGAATTTGAGTTTTTCGAAAAAATAAAAAAGCCAAGCCAAGAGAGGGCGGCTAAAAAGACGGCGGCAAAGGCAAAAATAAATAAACTATTTTTTAGTAAATTATTTTTTTTGACGTCAAGCTTTGAGACGTCTGTCAGTTCGCCGTCGCCGTTAGTATAAATATTTACCAAGTCGGAATCAACTTTTATATTTTTGGCTTCCTTGGATTTTTTTTCATCAGAATTTATAATTT
>CAYHQU010000147.1:0-2057 GCA_964358955.1 uncultured Gammaproteobacteria bacterium
TTCGGGTTGGCCGGATAGAGGCTGCCGTCCAGGCTAATACAACGATCAATAAAAGTTGCCATTAAGGAGGAAATTTTAAAGTTATTTACCGGCGTGGCAAAAATTATTACGTCGGCGGCTAGGAGCTTGTCATACAAAATATTAGTCATATCATCGCCTGCCGGTTTATTTTTAGGATAACAGGAACAATAAAAATGGCATTGCGTATTGGCCGTGGAATAACAAGCTTTGCAATATTTAATATGGTATTTTTTTAATTGGATAAATTCGGTTTCGGCGTTAAGTTTAGTACAATACTTTAGGGGACTGTCGCCGATTAAGCCGCCGCCAGGCGGCTAAAAAAGCGGCCGTCAGGCCGCAGAGTTATGCACATTTAACAATGGAAAAAGGATTAATTTCGTGCTAAAATTAGAGTATAAACAACTAATAATTAACTCTAATTTTATGGTCAAAAGAGAAAACAAAACGATTAAAATGATTACCACTAACGAAGAAGAGATTTTAGAAAAGATGGTAGCCAAAGACCATCCATTCAGAAAATTAAATGAGGTAATAAATTTTGCCGGGATTGTTTCCCCCTACTACGTACTATATAGCGAAATTGGCACCAAGGGGATTGATATATTGAAGGGATTTAAATGTTTGCTAGTGCAGTATTGGGAGGATTATTCCGACCGCCAGATGGAACGGGCGGTAGCCGAGAATGTGGCGGTCAAATGGTTTTGCGGGTTTGAATTGCTGGAAGCGACTCCGGATCATAGCTATTTCGGCAAGTTAAGGAATAGGCTGGGCGCGGAGAATATCGCCGATATTTTTAACAGGGTGAACGAGATACTCCGAAGCAAGGGATTATTCGGCGATACGTTCACGTTCATCGATGCTTCGGCCATAATCACTAAAACCGCCCTGTGGAAAGAGCGGGACGAGGCGATCAAACGGGGAGAAGAGAAATTGAATAATGCCAATGTAAAAAAATACGCCGCTGACCAGGACGCGCGCTGGGGCGCTAAGTCAAAAAACAAAATCTGGTTCGGCTACAAGCGACATTGTTCGGTTGATATGAGATTCGGCCTAATTGATAAATTGGCGGTGACGCCGGCCAATGTCCCGGACTTCAAAGCGCTCCCAAACATCTGTCCGGAAAATCAAATGGTGTTTATGGATAAATTGTATGACACGAAAAAATCAGACTTGGTTCTCCGCGCCAACGGCTGCGCCGTTGGCACCATCAGAAAAAACAACAACAAAAACAAAAACCGCGATCTGGACCGCTGGCGGTCAAAGATCAGAATGCCGTTTGAGGGAGTGTTTTCCAAGCTAAGGAAAAGGACGAGATACCGGGGAAGACTGAAAGTGCTGTTTGAAAATTTCGGCTTGGCGCTCTGCCATAATTTGAAAAAAGCAGTCAAAATTTTACCGATGGAAATCGGGGCTTAACGCCCCGCAAGGGAGGATTGCGCCCAAGGGCGCAAAAAACAAAGTTTTCAGACTGAAGTTGATAAAAAATCAACGATAGATAACCATAGTTTGGTTTTCTGCCGTCGGTTTTTTACCGAGGTCGCCTTTCGGCGACAAGCCCTTAATGTATCGTGAAGTAGTGGACAGCGGCCTATTGAACGAAAAAAATACTGACTGGACGTGGGCTGCGAACCAATCGTTAGAGCAGGCATTTGTCAAGGGAATGGATCCTGCAAAATTTTTAGGATTATTGAGTGATTTAGCTCATTCCGTTGAAGAGCACAATAAAAAACACGCCTTATTACGTTCAGATTCTCGTCTTAAATATTGACATTTAATGTATGTAATAAGGAAGGGGCTATGCTTGACAATAGCCCCTTTTTTTATACTGCCATTTTGTTATAATAATAATATGTCTAACAAAAAAGTTTTACTTTTAGGCGTTAATGGATTTTTGGGCTCAAAGTTGTTGGAATTGGCGCCTAAAAATATTGAGCTATGGCTCTCGCGCAGAGGGCAAAAAATTAATAATTATCAGAAGCAAATCAAAATTGATTTACTGGATTTTAGTTCCCTGCGAAAGGAATTAAAAAAAATCA
>CAYHQU010000148.1:0-2043 GCA_964358955.1 uncultured Gammaproteobacteria bacterium
GCTTTAATGACAGCGATTTTATTGTCGCCCGAGGCAGTCAGCTCAATGTTGAATTCACTTTTTTCTTCGGCTGCTTCGGCGTTACCGTTTCCACCAGCGGCCATAGCCATAACTGGAGCGGCGGCGGAGACGCCAAATTTGTCTTCTAAAATTTTTACAAGTTCGGCCAAATCCAACACTGACAATTTTTCAATTGTCTCCACGATTGCTTTAAATTTTTCCGGCACTACCGCTTCTTTCTTGTCCACCACAGCGGAAGCGTTGGTGGATTTTTCACCAGCAGCGGCCGGCGTTTGTTCTTTTTTTTCTTCGGACATAAGATTATTCTCCTATATATTCGATGCTAATCCCGCTTAGCGGGACTAATGATACGAATTTTATTGATTATTTATTAGTATAATTAGTATGCATTTGTATATTGGTATCGCTGTTTATGATTTAGATTCTTTAATCGCATTTAATACCTGCACCAGCCCGCGCAGATTTCCAGCCAACACATTGACAAATCCAGAGACCGGCGCTTGGATCGAGCCGACAACTTTAGCCAAAAGTCCCAATCTTGAGGGCAGCTTTGACAACTCAATAATTTTAGCGCTGTCAACAAAATTATTTTCCAGCACGCCGCCGATATTTTTTAACATCTCATGCTGTTTGGCAAAGGTCTCAATAATTCGGGCGGGCGCAACTTCATCTTCGTAGCCAAAAGCGATTGCCACCCCTTTTTCAAAATTTTTGGGATCAATTTTCAGCCCTGCTTCCGTAAACGCAAGGCGCGCTAAAGTTTTTTTGATTACCAAATAATCAATTTTTTCACTCCGGCATCTCGCGCGCAGCTCTTCAATTTCTTTTACCGACAGGCCGTCAAAATTTACAAACACCAAAGACTTGGCTTTTTTAAGCTTGTCTATTAGGTCGGCGACCATTTGCTTTTTTTGCTGTTTTGATTTAGGCATAAAATTATGATGCTAATATACGAATTGTACTAATGATACTAATAAATACGAATAAATAAAACGTTGGTTTTAGCTTGCTAAACAGATTCAACTAAACAATAATATTTATTCGTATTCATTCGTATCATTCGCATGCATTAGTATATTAGCATTACACTTTAAAATAAAAAATCTGCGCAAAACGCAGACAATAAAACCTAGTGTTTTCCTCGATAGGCATGTTTTAAGCCCCGATGGCCATCGGGACGCCTATTGTCTGCGGAATTTAATTGTATTATCAGTATAGCAGATATAAAATTTTTGTCAAGGGCAAAAATCATGGAACATGGAACACATAACACGTAACAAATTGTTCCATGTTACATGTTATGTATTCCATGTTATGTGTTATGTGATTCCACCACTGTCCCTTTAAATTTTTTTCCAGCTAAAAATCGCTGAAAATTTCCCAAATCACTCCCTTTCATAATTATCAGACGTAATCCCAGTTTTTGCGCCAGGCCGGCCGCTACCGGGTCAAACGGCACATTCGCACCCGGCCGCCACTTATAGCCGATGATTTTTCTAAATTCCGGCCAAGTCAACTTAGGCAGGGGTTTTGCAGATTTGAACTTATGCGGATCTTTGTCGTAAACATATTCAATGTTTGACAAGTTGATTACGGTTTTGCAGTTGTAGGTTTTGGCGGCGAGCACCGCGTCTTTGTCGGATGAACAGCCCGGCTTCCAGCCGGAGCCGACAATTATTTTTTTAATCGTTCTTATTTTTTCAGTTGGGTTGTAAAGCAACTTTTTTTCAGCCAGGTTGCCAAACATATTTTGCACTGCCAGCGCATTAATTTTCGTAATTCCAATTCCCAGCCAGTCTAAATCAATATTTGCCACTTTGGGATTGACAGCTTTAACCGCGGCTTGATATTTTCGACAGACCGAGCCGCCGCCGCAAATTAGAATTACATGGTTACCAGCTTTTACAAAATTTAAAATTTCACGTTTAAAGCTGGCTAAAAATTTGACGTCCACTTGGTCAGGCACGATTAGCGAGCCGCCGAGGGAGATGATGAGAGTTTTTGTTGACATATTTTTATTTG
>CAYHQU010000149.1:0-1943 GCA_964358955.1 uncultured Gammaproteobacteria bacterium
GCTTAGTTGTTTATCGTCGGTTTTTTACCGAAGTCGCCTTTTGGCGACAGTCCCCTTTATTAAAGGGGGCAAAAATACGCGGTAATGACAAAAGGGGAAGCAGTAAAACAAGAGAATGACCTATAATTTACCTATGATTAGGTAATAAAACGATGTTTGACAACACTTGCAATGTATAATATACTACAAACATATAGTTGTAGTATAGTTAAATATATATGAATCAAGATTTAATCCAATATCTGCAGAAACAAGTTGCAACCACCGATGATCGGTTGAAGCACTTTACGCATGGTCCGAATGGGGAAAAACACCCCCAGCGGTTTTTGTTTGTTAAGTTGCAAAAATACATTAGTGATTTTCTGGATAAAAAATCAGCCAATCGAATGGTGATTATTCCGGGTTTTCGAGGGGTTGGGAAAACGACTCTTATGGCGCAAATCTGCTCGGAATTTAAAAAGAAGGATTTTCAGGTTTTGTTTTTGTCTGTAGAGGATTTGAGAAACTATTTTGATGTTGGTATTAATGAGATTATATCGGCTTATGAAAAAATTATTGGTGAAGATTTGGAGAGTGTTAAGAAGCCGATACTGATATTTTTTGACGAAGTCCAAACTGATCCTAAGTGGGCTATTACCCTTAAGTCAATATTTGAAAGAACTAATAACGTTTTTTTATGCGCAACGGGGTCTGCGGCGATTATTTTACAATCAACGCCTAATATTGCTCGTCGAGCTGTATTTGAACCGATGACCCCGATGTGTTTTGGGGAATTTCAGATGATAAAAAATAAAATTTATCCGACGACAGGATTGAAAAGTAAAGTCAGACAGGCAATTTATTTTTCAGAAACGGCCCAAGAGGCTTATGGAAAATTGTCTGGTTTGGGGGGCGAGGTCAACAGCTATTGGTCAAAAATCGATCGGCATGATATTAAAAAATATTTATCTTATGGAACTTTTCCTTTTGCGCTGACGATGCCAGATGAAATTTCTATTTATAATAACATATCCCTGTTGTTGGAAAAAATTATCAAACAAGACATGCCAACGCTGGGCAGCTTCGATCAGGATACGCTAGGGGCGGTCAAGAGGATTTTGTTCGCTATCGCTGAAAATGACGTGACGAGCCTTAGCGCTCTGGCAGATAAATTCAATATCAATCGTTTGACGATTGCCAATATTTTTGATGTTTTGGAAAAAGCTGAGCTTTTAGTTAAGATTCCGCCTCACGGATCAAATATGACGATTGCTAACAAGCCTAATAAATATTTGTTTATGAGCCCGGCGATCCGAATGTCCTTTTTTTATTTTACCGGCAATGAAAATACATATTTGACCCGACAGGGAAAGCTATTGGAAGATTCTATCGGCGCTCATCTTTACCGAGAATTTATTTTGAGGAGCGATGGCCTCATCCGTTATGATAGCGCTCAAGGGGGCGCTGACTTTATTTTGCAAATAGGTAATTCCAAAAAAATTGTTGTTGAGGTTGGCCTTGGCAGTAAGGATAAAAAACAAGCTATAAATACTATGCAGAAAATAAAATCCAATTACGGCATTATATTTTCCAATACGGAACTGAAATTTGATATGGAGACTAATATAGTTTTTGTACCGCTTGATTATTATTTTTTGATGTAATTTTATGAACGAAGCAGAGACAAGAGCCGAATATATTGACCCAAAGCTAAAGGAGAGCGGTTGGGGTGAAGTTGAAGGATCAAAAGTCCATCGTGAGTTTCATATTACCGATGGAAAAATCCAAACCGGCGGAACACGGGGTAAACCGGAAATCGCTGACTATATTTTAGTCTATAAAAATCGTAAAATTGCCGTAATAGAAGCTAAAGCCGAAAATCTAGAAGCGACCGAAGGCGCGGCGCAAGCTAAGGCGTACGCGGAAAAATTGCAGATTGATTATACCCGCGTCACATCATCTAA
>CAYHQU010000150.1:0-1924 GCA_964358955.1 uncultured Gammaproteobacteria bacterium
CCAGACGCAATTTTAACAAGTTATAGGGTGCGGAGTCATAATGCGATGTCCATAAATGCCATTAATTTGTAAAAGGTATTAACCGTCTTGCAGCGTCTGAAACCTCGGCAACATCTACGAACCTTTAAAACTTAATAAAATTTGTAAAAATTTTTCAAAATTAAAAATTAAAAATTTTTAATTAATTATTATATATAAATAATTAACTAAAAAAAATAATTTACTCCATTTTGTCGCCGTAGATCTGAAATCATAAATCTGCAAACTAAAATCAATCCCCTTTTCTACCTAACTAATAATTTATTATTTGACAACAATATAATTTTATGTTATAATATTATCCTCATCTCAAAAAATATAATTTTATTTATAAAAAATTCTTTCGCCAAATCTTAAATCAATATAATCAAGCTGTTTTGTATTTTTAATTTTTTCTTTTAGCAATAGTGATAAATTATCAATTTGCGTCTCCAAATCCGAATCAAAGCTAAATTTAATCTGCCAGCCCTCGGCGGTAACGGCGGCAATCTCTCGGCTTTGGGCATTATAATTATAATAAGAAATTTCATAGCTCAATGCTTTTGGCAGTTTACCTACCAAATCAATAATAAAACTAACTAATCTCGGCGAAGCAATCTTTTTCCCGACTTCCACTTCCCTGCCCTCAACATCATAAATATACGGTAAATTATAAGCGATAATCTGGTGACGATAAATTGCGACCTGGTCGGCTATCGTCTCTTTTGTAATATCTTTATCTACAACCATGCTAATAACTAATCCTTCGGGGTCAATATAATAAGCCCGGCTTCTGCTTATCCAAACAACTGAAGTTGACCTCTCAAAAATTTCTATCTTAATTTTATTCGACAAAATTTTTTTTACCTTAACTTTTTCTAAAAAAAATCTCTCCGCGATAATGTCTTCCAGCTGCGTTCCGTTAAACATAAAAAAATTTCTTTGGCTAAATATAAAAAATCTTCTTTTTTCAATCTGCCTCTCGGCTATCTCTATTATCTCTTCGGTAATTATATTCTTATTGCCCGAAACGTCAATATTTTTAACTTCAAAAAAATCTGAATAAAAAATAAAATATAAAGCTCCTACAATTAAAAGACCCGCGGCTCCATAATAAAAAAACCTCTTTTTACCTGAACAATCTTGTCCTTTAAAAAGGGGGTTTCTAAATTTTTTTTTTGAATAATCTCGCCTTCTGACCATAATTTATTATGGCCATCTTGAGCGAGCCGTGCGAGTCAAATGACCGCACTGCTCCCCCGATGACTTGCTATTTGTACCATTCCGCTTTTGGCTTATAACTATTTTCAAGTTTCTGCTTCTCCTCCCATCTTTCTATCGCTAACTCAATTAACTTATCTAACAATTTTGAATAAGGCAGCCCCGACGCTTCCCAAAGTTTCGGATACATTGAAATTGAAGTAAAGCCCGGGATTGTATTTACCTCATTAATAAAAACTTTGCCGCCCCGCACAAAAAAATCAACCCGCGCCATCCCTGCCAAATCTAAAACCTTAAACGCTAAAACCGCCTTCTCCATAATTTCTTTTTTAATCTTCGGCGACAGCTTCGCCGGAATTATTGCTTTTGATTTTCCGTCAACATACTTGGCGTCATAATCGTAAAATTCATTGGAAGCAATAATTTCTCCCGGCACCGACGCCTCTGGCTCGTCATTTCCCAAAACCGAACATTCAATCTCCCGCGCGCCCTCTATCCCCTGCTCTACTAAAATTTTCCGGTCGTATTTTTTTGCTAAATTAATTGCCGAAATTAATTCTTTTTCATTATGCGCCTTTGAAATTCCAACACTAGACCCTAAATTCGCCGGCTTAACAAAAACCGGATAACCTACTGATGTTTAACACTTAGCTTAATACATATGCTTTTCTAAGAAAACCCTTTA
>CAYHQU010000151.1:0-1919 GCA_964358955.1 uncultured Gammaproteobacteria bacterium
GGGTCTCGCTGGTTCTCCATCCTCCACCGGCTGGCGAGACCCCTCTCTTTTTTAGCTCTTCTTGAGGCCCGTTACTCTCGAGGAGTTTTTTTGATATAATAATATTAATACATTGTTCGATTGTTTCATTGTTCCATTGTTTTTTTCTTTTATTGCCCCGTTAGTATTAGTAATAGAACAATTGAACAATGAAATAATTGAACAATATGTTTCAATTTTTTAATAAATTCAACAAATATCACCTCATAATTTTTATCATCCTCATTTTGGTTGGCTTAGCCATCTACGCCAACTCTTTGGGCAACGACGTCTTCTGGGACGATGATGATTTTTTATTCAACAATGTTTTTGTAAAAGAGCCGGCAAAATATTGGACTTATTATTTTACCGACAACGTCATTGCCGGCGCCGGCGTCATCTCTGATTATTGGCGTCCGCTCCTGCTCTCGGTGTATTCTCTTGAGTGGCATTTTTGGGAACAAGACTTTCTGCCCGGCTATCATTTTGTCTCCGTCCTTTGGCACATTCTTAACGCCTGTCTGCTTTTTTATTTCTTATCCCGCTTGGCGGGACTGTTTAAAAAAAAATCAGTCGCCTTCCTTGCCGCGCTGATTTTTTTAATTCATCCCCTGCAGACCGAAGCAGTGGATTACGTTTCCAGTCTGGGCGATATGCTGAATGTTTTTTTTGTGTTGGTTGGCCTGATTTTTTATATCAAGGCCGAGCAATACTTTCATACTTTTCAGCCCGAAGCTGATCCGCCTCTGGCGGAAAAGTATGAAAGTATCATCAAACTGAATTTATTTAAGGCCTGGTTTTTTTATAGCGCCGCTGTGTTTTGCTACATCCTCGGCCTGCTTTCAAAAGAAACTGCCATCATCATGCTTGGGCTTCTGATTTTAGTGGAATTTTATCTTTGGCGCGCCCAAAATCGCCAGCAAAATTTTTTAAAATTTTTAAAAAATGCTTCTTTAAAATTACTGCCGTTTTTTTCCGTGGCCTTAATCTACTTTATCCTCCGCGCCACCGTTCTAAATTTCCGCAGCACTTTTAACCTCTACGCCGACCAAATTAATTTTTACTCGCAAAATTTTTTCTGGCGGCTTTTTACTTTTTTTAAAGCGCTGACAATATATCTGCGCCTGCTTTTATTTCCAGTCGGCCTGCATATGGAGCGCACCGCTGACGTGGCCGACGCTTATTTTGACTGGTCAGTTATCTTCGGTTTGATTATTTTTATTTTATCGGTGTGGTTGGCGGCGCGCTGCTGGAAAAATAAACCCCATTACACATTCGCCATCGCCTGGTTTTATATTGCCCTAGCGCCGGTCTCCGGCATTATTATTCCGGTTAACGCGCCAATTTACGAGCACTGGCTTTATTTGCCCATGGTCGGCTTTTGGCTGCTTTTAATTTTTGCCGCCTCCGACCTGCAAAAAAAATGGCCGCGAACCAGACCATTGTTATTAATCATATTTTTGATTATGCTGCTATTTTTTTCCATTCAAACTATCCGCCGCAACCGCGATTGGCGCGACCCAATAATTTTTTATCAAAATGTCATTAAATATAATGATCAGCAGCTTCGTGTCTGGAACAATTTAGGTATGGAATATGCTGATAAAAAAATGTTGCCGCAAGCAATCATTGCCTATCTACGCGCCATCGCGCTGGACACCGAAAATATCTCCGCGCCCCCGCACCATAATTTAGCCGGCACTTATAAAGAGCAGGGGAGAGCCGCCGACGCCGAGCGCGAATATTTGCGCGCCATCCAAATTGATAAAGAATTTATTTATTCATACTACGGACTTGTCGGTCTTTATGTTAATTCCGGCCGGCCCGAACGCGCGCTTGAAGTAATGCAGACAGCCCGGCAGGTTTTTCCTAAAAATAAAAACATCCCCAAAGACATTGAG
>CAYHQU010000152.1:0-1890 GCA_964358955.1 uncultured Gammaproteobacteria bacterium
ACTTGCATTAAATATGCAGCATACGCCGATAAACCCGTTCAGGCAAACAAAAACCCGCTCACTCTTAAAAATGCTTTCTGGTTTTACACGATTTACATAGAACACGCATTTCCCGGAAGGAGATCTCTTTTCAGAGTGCCTTGCTCATTCAAAACTTCATTAGAAATTCCGAAGTTATTCATAATTTTCTGATATTGTGTTTTATCGGGACAATAATTTTCGAAAATCTTAAAATATTCGGGGTAAATATCATTTGGATGATATGGCTGCTCCAAAACTTTAGCAAAGGCGCTATTTATGGCTGCTGTACCACATGCTTTTTCAACAAGATAATAAAAACAACTGCCAACAGTATATTGATCTGCTTTTTCATCTTTGTAACTTATAGGGGAGTTGGCTCCATATGACGTATCACGACAATTGCCCATATAATTTTCATAATCGCTCTGTGGCAATCCACCTTTGCTCTCAATGTAGTTTGCTCTGCCTTCATCAAGCATAGTTCTGTATTTTTCCAGATTTTTGTATTCGCCTGCTCCAGAGCCTTGAGTTCCATAAAAAGCTGCGTGTCCAAACTCATGAATTTCGTTTAAGAAGAGTTGTAAATATTGATATGTATCTGTAATTAATCCATTGTTGGTATTAGCCAAAGCCATCCTTGCGTTTGCGTACCATGAAAGACCCGTTGAAGGATCCGTATTAGTAGCGACACCGGTTATAGTACTATTAACGACATCTGAAGAATACAGATCGAGCCAAGGGAGATCTTGCTGTTTCAATATTAATCCATCGATCATCAAACCACTGGGTTCAGTACTTTTGTCAAACTGTGGAGCTAATTCTCCACTCCTATATTCAGAAACTTGCCAAATTCCGGTTGGAGAATAGGCCAAAGAAAGGGCAGGGAACAATGTTAACAAGTGATTATATTGCAAATTATCAAAATCAAGACGAAGGCTTTCTCCCGGAGTGTATTTTTTGTCCGGGAAAACATATCTAAAATGCCCGTCGCTAATTGTATAACGACCAGAACCGGGTAACGACAAACAGCTTATCTCTGGTTGGAAGGAATACTGCTTACATTCGTTATAAGCATTTGATCCAGAGGTGACATCTATATATATTTTTTTATTGAGACGAAAAGGTACGATTACGTCGTTACCAAAGACAAAACCAATCTTGTAGTTAATTAGATCATTTTCAGTTCCGACTTCGCGTGTTGTAAACAAACGGCATCCTTTTGGGTCACTTGTCCATATACTGATTTTAGACCACGGCTCATCTACAGATTCGACCCGGATAAAACGATTTGGCTCAAACTCCCAAGTTTCACCAAGTCCCATGGCACTTTTAGTAACCATGCCACTTGGCGTATCAAACAGAGTAGCGGTGCGCTTTTCTAAACATGATGGTGTGTTGCATGATGTTTCCACTTGCTCAGGCGTATTTTCTTCATACTTCAAAATTCGCGTCATCATTTCGGCCATTTGCCCGCGCGTGAGTGTCTGATTAAAATCCGTGACATCAAGGGGAATAAGATTGGCGGAACTTGCTTTGTCTACGCTATCTTTAAACCACTGTGAGCCGGATGTGTTCACGGAAATATTGTGGGCATGCTGAAGAATAATTAGAGCCTCTACAAAACTAATATTCCGGTCCGGCTTAAAAGATCCGTCCGGATAGCCGGCTACTATGCCAAGTTCCAACCCTTTACACACAAATTTTGAATACCACGCGGAAGCCGATACATCGTTAAAGCAGTTTTTTGACTGAAGATTTTTGTATTTTTGTCCAACAATAATTGTGAGAAGTTCCGCTCTGTTAATCATATTATTGGGACGGAATGTGCCATCTGGATAGCCGCTTACAATATTTCTACTTTGAATGAAC
>CAYHQU010000153.1:0-1881 GCA_964358955.1 uncultured Gammaproteobacteria bacterium
TATGAAACTTTCTGATTATGTAATTAAATATTTAGCTGACCAAGGGACAAGGCATGTGTTTTTAATCACGGGCGGTGCCGTTATGAATTTAGTGGATTCATTTCGCAAGTTTGACAATATTAATTATATCTGTGTTCAAAATGAACAAGCCGCCGCCATGGCCGCCGAGGCCTACACCAGAATTTCCGGACATCTTGGCGGCGCCATGGCAACCAGCGGCCCCGGCGCCACCAACTTAATAACTGGAATTTGTTGCGCCTATTTTGATTCCATTCCCGCCATCTATATCACCGGCCAAGTCAACACTTTTGAATCAAAAGGTGATCGCGCCGTCCGCCAAGTCGGCTTTCAGGAAACCGACATTGTTAGTATAGTAGAGCCAGTGACTAAATTTGCCGCCCTGATTAACGACCCGCAAAAAATAAAATATTACCTTGACAAGGCCTATTATCTGGCGCGGTCTGGCCGACCCGGCCCGGTTCTGCTTGATATCCCGATGAATGTCCAGCGCGCCGAAATTAACCCCGATGAGCTGGAAAGTTTTATTCCCGAAGAACGCAAAATTAATCTAAAAAATATTGAAAATCAAATTGAAATAATATTTGATTTAATTAAAAAGTCAAAACGCCCTCTTATTCTTGCCGGCGCCGGCGTCCGTCATGCCGGCGCCCAAAAAGAATTTAAGGAATTTATTGAAAAAATAAAGCTGCCGTTTACTTTGTCTTGGGGCGCCCTGGATTTAATGGCTTTTAATCATCCTTTATATGCTGATAGTTTTGGCGTCTCTGCCAGCCGCGCCGGAAATTTTGCTGTCCAAAATTCCGACTTATTGATAATTATTGGTTCTCGGCTGGATACCCGGCAAACCGGCGGCCGTCCCGATACTTTTGCCCGCGGCGCCAAAAAAGTCTATATTGATATTGACATTGCTGAAATTTACAAAAAACGCGGGCTTAATCCTGATTTAGCCGTCATCGCCGACGCCAAAGATTTTTTAACACTGATAAACAATAAATTAAATAACTTTGAAAAACCGGATTTCACCGCTTGGATTAATCAAGTGCAAAACTGGAAGAAAAAATATCCAAACTGCCCCCCTGAATATGCGGGAAATAAAGACCAGGTAAATATTTATTATTTTATGAAAGTGCTATCCGAAGAATCTAAAGCTGATGATATAATAATTACCGACGCGGGCGGAAATTTAACTTGGACGATGCAGGGTTTTAATGTCAAAGCCGGCCAACGTCTTTTTTCGGCTTTTGGTCATTCCCCGATGGGTTACTCTTTGCCAGCCGCCATTGGCGCCTCTCTTGCCGCCGATAAAAAACCGGTAACCTGCATCATCGGCGACGGCGGAATCCAAATTAATATTCAAGAGCTCCAAACTATTGCCCATTACAAACTGCCAATAAAAATATTTGTCGTCAACAACAACGCTTATGGCATTATTAAGCAATTTCAAGATATTTGGCTGGAGAGCCGCTATGAAGCCACCTGTCCGGAAAAAGGCTGTAGTTTTCCCGACTTCGTAAAAGTCGGTCAGGCCTACGGTCTTAAAACTGAAATTATTGACAAGCCGGCGTCGCTCCGTGAAAAAATTCGCGCTGTGCTTGATAGTGGACCGGCTGTTCTTTGCGATGTAAAAATTCCCTGCGGCCAAAAAATTATTCCCAAACTTGAATACGGCAAACCGATTGAAGACGCCTCGCCTTTGCTTGACCGTCAAGAATTTTCAGAAAATATGATTGTTAATCCTTGGGAGCCAAGTGGAAATTCCTTTAATTAATTTTCAATTGTCATTGCGAGGCCGCCCTGGGCGGCCGTGGCAATCTCGCTTGTCCGCCTTGGGCGGGAAACAACCCCTTTTGTCATTGCGAG
>CAYHQU010000154.1:0-1861 GCA_964358955.1 uncultured Gammaproteobacteria bacterium
TTGCTGATTCAAAAACCGCCGTCATTGATCCGTCCGGCAAGGGCTTTGACTACCATGTTATTGAACACATTAAAAAAGGCAAAGGTGTCGTTGATATTTGCGAATGTCACGAAATTGACTGCGACTGCAAAGATCATAAACATATCACCAACATGCAGATGCTGGAAAAAAATTGCGATATTTTAGTTTTAGCCGCCCTTGAAAACCAAATTACCGGCACGAATGCCGGCCGCATTAAAGCCAAAATTATTTTAGAGCTTGCCAACGGCCCAACTACTCCCGAAGCCGAAGAAAAACTTTATAAAAAAGGAAAAATTATTCTCCCCGACGTCCTCGCTAACGCCGGCGGCGTCATCGTCTCCTATTTTGAATGGGCGCAAAATATGTATGGTTATTACTGGACTGAAAAAGAAGTGCAAGACCGGCTGAAAACTAAAATGATTTCCGCTTTTTCCGACATCTGGAACTACTCGGAAAAATTTAACGTTGACCTCCGCACCGCCGCCTTTGTTTTAGCCGTTGACCGGATTGCCAAAGCCATGGAGCTAAAAAGCTGCTAATCTCCTTATTTTAAAATCATAAATCTGAAATCCTTTTGTCCCGCGTCTGGACAAAAGTTTTATATAAACGTTGTGTGACAAAAAAACCGATCTTTGAAAAAGGAGGGGAACAATGAAAAAAGTTGTTGTGGATGCGACTGGCGGTGATAATCTTGATAAAATTGTTAGAGGTATTGCGCAAGCAATTGCTTCCGGCATTTCACCTGAAGATTTAATAATCATCTGTGATGTTGTCTCGGCGGCAAAACTCCGTAATCTTAGTATTACCGGCCCACAAATCATCCAAACTGAAATTCCTGTTGAACTGCCAAAATCCCAGCGGGCAAAACTTCAGCTTCTGTGTGAAAAACACCCAATCGGAATTGGACTTTCGCTGCTTCAAGCGACTGACGGCTTCTTTCATCGACAAGCTAAATGTCCGCAAGCCGGCGCCTTTGTCTCGGCCGGCAGTACCAAAAAAATTGTTGGCCTCGCGCCCCATCTCCTTAGTCGGCTTAGAATTGCCGGCCGATTTAAAACCAGTGCTGTCCGCCCCGCCATTGCCGCTATTTGTCCGCATGCGGAAAACTGCCTTTTTGCTGATGTTGGCGCCAGTCCCGGTCTTGAACCCATTGACTATGTCCGGCTGGCATTTCTCTGCACCGCTTACGCAATAGTCATCTTCAAAATTGAACGTCCTGCCGTCCGCCTGCTAAATATAGGCGAAGAAAATGATGTTGGTGGTCAAACCTTAATTGAAGCTAATCGGCTTTTAAGAGCCTGCCCCGAAATCAATTTCTTAGGCAACTGCCAAGGTTACGATATCGCCAAGCCGCCCACTGATACCAATATTATTCTTACCAGCGCCGAAACTGGCAACCCCTGTCTAAAGCTTTGGGAAGCCGACCACCCTGATTTAGCTCAACTAGTCGGCGGCCTGCCCCTACTTGGATTTCACGGTAATGTCATTATTGCTCATGGCTCCTCTTCGGCTGAAAAGTTTGCCAAAGCCATTCTTGCCGCCTATCAGCTAGCAAACTCCGACCTAATCCCAACCACCATTGAGATGCTTAAAGGAAAAAAAGAATAGCATCACCCCCGGTTCGCCCTTCGCGTTCCGGGGTCTTTTTTTAATTTTTCGCCGCCTGAACAAGGGAGTCCCGCTTAGCGGGACGACCGCCGGTGAAGGCGAGCGAAAAATTAACCCCGCACCAAGCCATTTGATTAATTTAAATTTTTGAAAATGTAAGCCGAAGGCGTTACCGCGCCTCGCGCTAAAATTTTAATAAAAGCTTGTTGGGCTTTGGTGCTGGGGTAACTCC
>CAYHQU010000155.1:0-1858 GCA_964358955.1 uncultured Gammaproteobacteria bacterium
GCTATACTTAAACGACAACCTACTGACAACTATTGTTGATACTTCATTCGCCAGCGGTTATGCGGCTCTTGCCTCTTACGCCAGCCTTTCATATTTTGATAACGTCGCCCTCACCTATAATTCACAAACCGATTCTTGGAATTTTGACGATTTGGCCATCAGCTCAATACCTGCCGATTGGCAGAGATTCGGCATCAATGATCTGCCAAATGGCCAGGGATTATTAACCATTTCCGAACCATACGGAGTTTCTACGATAAAAAAAATTGATGTCAGTATCAGATGGACGGAGCGCGGCGTGATAAAAACAGTTTCCCTATCCACAATGAAATGATAAACAAATTTAAAAAACAAAGCGGCCTGACTTTGCTTGAAACCGTTATCGCGATTTCTATTTTTGTTGTCAGCGCCATTGTCATTGTTTCCCTTTTTATATATCACACAAAAATTTTTAAAATTGAAGAATCGTTAAGTTCGCTGAAAATACATAAAAGCCTTTTTACCCGGAATTTTAATGAAGCCGGCGAAGCGGCTTCAGCCGTCGCCTCCTCCCAAGCAATCGGCGGAAATCAATATATTTCTTCAACCTCCACGGTAATTTTCAAAATACCCGCCATTGACGCGGACGGAAACCTGCTCGCGAATTTTTTTGACTATGTCATTTTCTACCGCGACAACAGCAGTGTCTTTATGGAAACGGAGGCCGCCTCCGGCAGCAGAAAAAAAAGCGGCCAAAAACTTTTGGCCTCGGCAACGGAAAACCTTATCTTTCGCTATGATAGCGCCACGCCTGCCGGCGCTTCTTCAGTTTCATCTTTTTTATATCTTAAAAGCAGTTCGGCGCAAGACTTGATTTCCGCCACAGTGTTTTTGCGGAACAAATAATAGAAATATAAAAACCTAAAAATATAAAAAATCGCGCCGTTTATTTTAGATTTTTATAATTTTAGTATTTTAGTTTTTTACCGTATGCGCAAAAACTTAGGCGGGCGCGGACAAATTTTAGTTTTTATCAATGTCATCACATCGGTCATTTTAATTTACACAATGGCCATAGTCAGCCTGGCCGTTTCCGCGCGGCAAACGGAAAAGATTGAAAATCTGAAAATTATTTCCAAAAATATCGCCGAAGCCGGCATAAAAAAAGCGCTTTGGTGCCTCAATCAAACCTCGGGAGAAAATTGCAACGGCTCATACGGCAGTAATTATTCCGGCGAGAGCAATATATCTTTTGGCGTAGGAATATATGATATCGTTCTCACTACCGTGAGCGGCGATGTAAAACAAATAGAATCAACCGGCTATTATCCGGATAAAATTAAAACGGTTAGCAAAACCGTTATCCGGACGCGGGCGGCCACCAATACCGACCAAGCCAGTTTTACTTATGCTCTACAAGGCGGAGCCGGAGGATTTAAATTGGACGGACATGTGACTGTAAATAACGGCAGTATTTACTCTAATGGAGATATAGACGCGCAAGAAAGCAGTACTATCAGCGGCGACGTCTATGTTGCCGGCGGCACGGCGCTCGCGCCGGACCAGCAAAATACAACGAATAACGCGGATTTTATTTTCGGAAAGTTTTGAATCGTTGCCTGGGGCTGTCCCGATGATGAGAGCAAGACGAACCGCGTCCGCTCCATATTTGTCCACCATATCAACCGGGTCAATGATGTTGCCAAGCGACTTGGACATTTTGCGACCCTGGCCGTCGCGTACCAAGCCGTGGAGATAAACGGTTTTAAATGGAATCTCGCCGAGCAGGTAAGTGGACATCAAAATCATTCTGGCAACCCAGAAGAAAAGAATGTCGTAGCCGGTTTAGAGGACGGAAGTAGGTTGAAAAGATTTTAAA
>CAYHQU010000156.1:0-1848 GCA_964358955.1 uncultured Gammaproteobacteria bacterium
ACTTTATCCCCGGCTTCTTTTAAAGTTTTTTCCGCGGTAAAGGCTAAAGTATCGGCCATATTGCGGACTTCAACTGTTTCTTTTTTCTTTTTATCTTCCTCCGCGTGCATTTCCGCGTCCTTTTTCATTTTGTCAATCTCCTCTTGAGACAAGCCGGTTGAGCCGGTAATAGTAATTTTCTGTTCCCTGCCTGTTGCTTTATCTTTGGCTTTAACGTTTAAGATGCCGTTGGCGTCAAGATCAAAACTTACTTCTACTTGAGGTATGCCGCGCGGCGCCGGCGGAATGCCGTCTAAAATAAATTGTCCTAAAGTTTTGTTGTCCGCGGCCATTTCGCGCTCTCCTTGCAAAACACGAATTTCTACCGAGGTTTGGCTGTCTGCGGCTGTAGAAAATATTTGACTTTTAGAAGTCGGAATGGTTGTATTGCGCTCTATTAAAGCAGTTCTGACTCCGCCTAAAGTCTCAATCCCCAGTGTGAGCGGAGTAACATCAAGTAATAATACATCTTTTACGTCTCCTTGCAAGACCCCTGCTTGCACAGCCGCGCCAACCGCCACCACTTCATCAGGATTAACGCCAAGATGCGCTTTTTTGCCGAAAAATTTTTCTACTGTTTGAACCACTAACGGCATCCGCGTCATGCCGCCGACCATCACGACTTCTTCTATGTCTGATGTCTTGAGCTTGGCGTCCTCTAAAGCTTTTTTAACCGGCTCCATGGTTTTATCAACCAAATCGCCGACTAATTGTTCAAGTTTAGAACGAGTCAATTTTAACAAAAGATGCTTTGGTCCTGAAGCGTCAGAAGTGATAAAGGGTTGATTTATTTCAGTTTCCATCTGGGTTGAAAGTTCTATCTTGGCTTTTTCCGCGGCTTCTTTGATTCTTTGCAGTGATAATTTATCTTTTGACAAATCAATGCCTTGATCTTTTTTGAATTCTTCAATTACCCATTCAAAAATCCTCTGATCAAAATCATCGCCGCCTAAATGAGTGTCCCCGTTAGTAGATTTGACCTCCACCGTGTCTTCGGAAACATCAAGAATTGAAATATCAAAAGTGCCGCCGCCTAAATCATAGACAGCAATTTGTTGATTTTTCTTTTTATCAAAACCGTAAGCCAAAGCCGCGGCTGTTGGTTCGTTGATTACTCGTCTGACGGTTAAACCGGCGATTTCTCCGGCTTCTTTGGTGGCTTTTCTTTGTGAATCGTCAAAATAAGCCGGAACTGTGATGACGGCCTCGGTAATTTTTTCGCCTAATTTTTCTTCAGCGTCCGCTTTTAATTTAGCCAGCACCATTGCCGAAATTTCCTGCGGCGTGTAATCTTTATCGCCCATTTTGACTTTAACGCCAACGCCGGCTTGGCTGATTTTATACGGCACCATTTTGATAGTGCGTTGAATTTCTTGATCTTGAAATTTTCTGCCGATTAACCGCTTAATGGAATAAACCGTATTTTCCGGATTGGTAACTGACTGCCGCTTGGCGGTTACGCCCACCAACCGCTCGCCGTTTTTGGCAATGGCTATTACGGAAGGAGTCGTGCGCGCTCCGTCTTTGTTTTCCAAGACTCTTGGCTTGCCGCCTTCTATGATTGCCATGCAAGAATTGGTGGTGCCAAGGTCAATGCCGAGTATTTTGGACATAATATTTATTTATAGTCATTGCGAACCTTCCGATTTGGCAGATGCGCAATGCTGATTGTGTTAATAATTTTTAATTCTTAATTTTTATTTAATTTTTAATGACTTAATTTTTAAACTTTTACAAAAGCAAAACTGCTCTTAGTCTTCGCTCATAATCATCGTTTTCTTTCCGCAGAAAAATATCCTGCACTTCTAT
>CAYHQU010000157.1:0-1843 GCA_964358955.1 uncultured Gammaproteobacteria bacterium
TTTGCGATTAATAAAAAAGCTTGGTTGCGATGTAAACCAAGCTTATGATGACAAAAGAACAATGTCAGGCGGTCGCATGCACTCGCGGCATAAAATACGTGTAACGATCATCCCAGGCTTTTTTCGCGCGTCGGACTAGTTCTGGCGTTGCTTTGCCTTGATGTTGTCGGGTGATTTCATCTAGGATGTCGCAGTAGCGATCACTCCACCATTTTCGCAGCTCTACTCGGTCTGATAGGCTGGCGTCGGCATAGCGGCGAGCCATTCTTTCCAAATGAGCAATTCGCGCCGGCATTTGCCGCGCTTCAATCATCGCTTTGTATTCTTCAAAGGTCATCACTACCTCCTCCCTTCTCGCGTTTTAATTACTGCTTGCACTTTTTGTACTCTTTCATCCAATAAAACTTTTTGCACCACTGCTTCAGCTCTGGCCGAAGTGTCAGTCAAGCTGTTCATCCAGTTAGGATTGGAATAGACGTACGTCAGCAAAAAGTGATGCAGTCTGGCGGTTTTCAGCGCTTGTTCCAGAGTGTCAATGAGTCCTTCCCAGCTACCAATATCAGCGGGTTTGAGTTTACGAATAATCTCTCGGGCCTCAAGCCGGGCATGGGTGATTAGTTCCACTAATTTCGGTGGCAATTTTGATTCGGATAAGCTGTACAAATCATCAAAGGCCTCAATCGCAGCTTCACCGAGTGGCATTGTCATTCTCCTTTCCTTTTTTGTTTACTTTGGCTAATTCCGCACGCGCGCGTGATAAAAGCGGTAACAGCGAATGGGCGACGACAAAATTGGCAAGCCGCGCATCTTGTTTTGACATTAGATAAACAGCAGGTTGCATTGATTCACCTCCCCCGCCTTTTCCCTGTAAAGCGGTTTAGTAGTCATGTCCCCCAACTTTTGTAAAAGAACGGCCGAGCACTGCCAGTGATGCCGGCAGACAAAGCACCATGTCTTGCTTAATTATTATAACGTATTTTAAATTATTTATCAAATTATAAAAAACCCGCGATTGTGCTCATATCGCGGGTGGTTTTTTCACCTGACAACCGGCGGTCTGGCGCCGAGAAATGCGGCTGTATTGCGAATGCGCCGGCGGTCGTTGAATCCTTCATCAAGTTTATGCCAATATTCCACGCTTTCTTCATCTACTTTCCAGCAAAGAAAAACCTTGCGGCCATGATAGAGAGTGGGAACATTAACAATCCCCCGTTTGAATTCTTCCACAAAACAGCCCAGATCTTCCACTTCTTTAATGTAGTGATTGATTTTATCAAGTAAATAATTAAGCTCACCTTTAATTGCTTGGATTACTTTTTCAATTGAGCCATGGATTGTCGGATCCTTCTCTAAACATTCCAGTTCCGTGCGCTTGTAAATAATCCTTTCCCAACAAGCTGTGATGTCTTTCATAATTCTGCGAAGCAGGGGTAGCAGTCGGTTAGCTTCTTGCAGACTAAAAAGTTTGTTACTCATTTAATACCTCCCTTGGTTTCATCGCTCGTTCTTTTTCGTCCGTAAGGATAGTCGCTTAAGTGATTTCGCCAAATTTCATGAGCAGTTAATGCCAGCCCAAAAGTCGGTTCGGGATTAGGCATCGTGTTGATTAGCTCTAATATTTCCCAAAATTTTTCACCGCCGCGAAATATCTCTCTAAGCACTTTTTTTTGTCTTGGGTGGGTTGCCGTCCACTTTTTGGCCATCCACTTTGCCCAGGCAATCAGCAATGATGGTACTGTTGAGTATTCTGCAGTTGTCATGGTTACCTCCCCATATTTTAAAGAGCTAAAACAACTTGTTTTATTTTAGCATTTTTTTAGAAAATGTCAAAATTTAAAACGCA
>CAYHQU010000158.1:0-1825 GCA_964358955.1 uncultured Gammaproteobacteria bacterium
TATTTACAGATACGGTTTGGCCAGCGTTAACATTGCTATTGACATTAGCGTTAACGTTGGCATTAACGTTTGTCCTAACATTAACATTGGCGTTCACGTTGGTGTTGGTTCTAAAAGAACTCGGTGCAGCTTTCCGTGAAAATAATAATCCAGCGTAGGCGGCCGAGATGCCTAACGCCGAGGAGTAGGCCGTAACAGAAATCGCTAAAAGCAAGGCGGTGGCGATGGGAATTTTTGTTTTGGTAGAGATGGCAATTTCCGGCGGAAGTTTGTTGGGCATAAATTTTTTTAATAATTATTTTTTTAAATATATAAATTTATAATTTTCTCAATTATATTATAAGGAAGCTTGCCACGCTACGCGTGATCCCGCGCAGAGGGAAAATTACGTCACTCGGTCTGAATGTAAACTGCGGTTTACATTCATCCCTCGCTAGTAATTATACCACATTATTTTAATTTTAGCATATGCACCGCCCCAGTTGGCGAGAACACTAACAACCAACACGACTAGTGTTTAATCAAATAACTCTGACAGCCCAAATTATCCAAAGTATAGTCAAGACCGGGATTAGGAAACGGCTCCGGAATAAGTTTATTTTGACCGGCTAAATATTTTAATAAATAAGTAGAATCAGAAATATTAACTTTACCATCATCATTAATATCGGCGGCGTCAAGACAGCTGGGCTTTTTTCCATCAGCAAATAAATAATTTAAAATTAAAATCGCGTCGTTAGAATCAACGTAACTATTTTCATTAACATCGCCGCGCATAAACGGCCGAAAACCGCACTCGGGATCGGCTTGCCAGCTAGTAAAATCAGCCGTAGAATCATCACAGTCCTGGACCGGTTTGCAGGAAGACGGACAGGCGGCCGGCTGCTGTTCGGAAATTCCCCAACTGCAGTAGCCGTCGCCGTCTTGGTCAACACACTTTATTTCGTAATTTTTGCCGGGCGGTGGAATCGGGCCAATGGGCAGGGAGGCGGCTAAAATTTGATTTTCATCAGCCGGCACTTTGCCAAAGCCGGCATCATGCCAGTTTTCTCCCCAACTATTTTTAATGGCCCAATATAGACCGCGATAGGCCGGGTCGTGTCCATAACCGACAACGACAACATCATGACCGCCAAAACCCCAATTGCCAACATGGCCATAAAAAGGGCCTTTTTCAATTAATAGCCGTTTAAAATCGTCAACTGACATATTCATTGTTTGGTGGGGGCAATCGGGGGTACCAAAGTAATCGTTAACTTTGTAGTCATGAAAACCGGAAATTTTCCAGACGCGCGACTGCCAGTCGGCGCAAAGATAATCGGTTGTGCAATGGGGCGGCCAAGGTCCGCGATTTTCATCATAGGGATCGCAGGCCTCGTCAACAATCCCCTGCTTGGAAATCGCGCACAAATTGCAGCCGGGCCAGCAGGTATTTAAACCCGAACATTCAGGCCACATCAAATAAGAAAGTCCAGTGGCGGTATAATCATCAACGCAGTCAAGTAAGTGCTGCTCGGCTAAATCAATGTCCAATTTTTGATTATAATAAACATTAATCTGGGCTTCAATCGCCCCAATCGGTCCAAAGATCCAGCAATTTTGGGCATTTTTTTGGTCTTTAACAGGAGTCAGCCAATTTTCACCATGGCGCACCCGCCAATCAAAATTTTGGGGCAGCGGCGGGGGTTGAGCGGTAGGCGGCGGGAGGACATTCAAATTTAAATTAGGCCGATAATTTATAGCGACCAGCCCGACCCAGGCGCTTCCCAACCCTAAAAATACCGCGGCATTAGCCGCAATGATTAAAACTAAAAATGCAGTTCTT
>CAYHQU010000159.1:0-1824 GCA_964358955.1 uncultured Gammaproteobacteria bacterium
ATTGAGGTTGCGTCCGAAGCTGAAAGCAAAATTGAGATTGAAATTGAGACCAATGTTGAAACCGAAGCTATAACTGATGGTAATATCGAAAATATTATCCAGCCCCAGCCAGCCGAAATAGTTGGGCCCGAAGAACTCATGACCCCAGCCGAACTACCCGCGAATATTTCTGAAAATAATAATGATAACCTTGAGCCGATTTAATCTGCGTTCAAAATTAAATATCTCTTTAAGTTGCTATCGCAACTTAAACGTCAAAAAATATTATTTAAAAAATAACAGCTAAGGGACTGTTGACTAATAGCTGTTTTGTGCTACTTCGCGACAAGCCGCCTTAAAAAAGTCCGCAAATTGTCCCTCATTCCGCAACCGAAGGCGACAAACCGTTTTGTCGCCGTCTCCCATGCCGCCTTTGCATTTTTTGCAAATAAAAAATCCCTGGGCGCAAATTTGTCCCAGGGATTTCGGCTTTTCAGAGCCGGATGCCTCTGATTGGCCGATGATGCCTTTCCGCCCAGGTATAGTCTTCCCGGCTGAAAGAATTTAAAGGATCGTCCGCATGCGAGTCAAAAATACGCTTTTGATCTGCTTGCTTTTTTTTCGTCTCCTCTTTTTTTCTCGCTGACGCTTTTTTTCTTGCCATGCCTCCACTCCTTTCAAAAAAACGTGCGCGGCGTTATTTCTTTTATAGCATACCTATCTAAAAAAAGCAAATTAGAAAAAGCCCCAAGCGGATCTCGTGGGCTTGGGGCTTGTGGAAAAGAAGTGTCAGTAGTCAGTCTCTGCGTCGAGATCTTCTGACTGAATATCGTCGGCGCAGTTCGGTCTTGGACGCGACGGATGCGAAACATGCTGTTGGCACGGATATACTTCGCGCCTTGGCGTCTCGCCGGACTTTTCGTCCTCGCGATCCAGCACCTCTACCTCTTTCTCCATAACACCTTCCTTTCCAAAAAAGGTACACGGCGTTATTTTTATGATATCATAATTTGACAGTATTGTCAATATGACAAATCAGGGCAAAAATTATGGAACATGAAACACATAACACGTAACAAATTGTTCCATGTTCTATGTTACGTGTTTCATGTTATGCGCTATGTCTTTTCTCCCCGGCGGAGTTTCCTGAAGGGGACCCTGACGCGCCAGCTCCATCCTCTCCGTCCTTCACACCCCATTTAGGGGCGGTTGCAGTCCTATCCGTCGTATAAGTCCTATAAGTCGTATACGTCTTATCCGTCCAACAATTTAATCACCCTATGGGTGATCCCGCGTAGCGGGACAATTTAACAATAACTCACACCAAAATAAAAACCCCAAGAATTTTATCCTTGGGGTAATGAGCGCGTGAAAAAAATCATTTTTCCGTCCGGTCTAATTTTATATTTGACCAGATCAACAAGCCGATAAGCGACAGGCTGATCGCTAGACAGGCGACAGACATTCCCCAATCACTGCTAATATAAAGCCAGTCAATTGATCGGCAAAAAGTGATAATGGCAATAACAATCAAAACAAGCTGAAAACCGCATAATGCGAATTTACTCGCGCTTACCCTTAGTTTTACGAGCCGATACGATTTTAAGCAAATCCCGATAACAACCAGCGCGCTGCCGCCGATTATTTTTATTATATCCTCATCTTCAAATTTCAAAACATAGCTTCTAAAAAATGAAATTGTCAAAAAGATAAGCCCGCAGACGATAAATAGATTTCCCGGACTCATGATTTTTTTCATTTGCCCCCTCTCCTTTTCAAAGAACAGTATTCTTATGGACATCACATTATGACTCCGCACTCAATAACTTGTTAAAATTGCGTCTG
>CAYHQU010000160.1:0-1806 GCA_964358955.1 uncultured Gammaproteobacteria bacterium
AATATGGTCAAATTAGTGAATCAGACAATTTTTGCCGCTAAAATAAAGGATAAAAGGCTCCCTGTTTTTACAGCGGCTGACATTCGCGCCATTTTTGGGCTTTCGGCAGGAGCCACAGTAAAGTTGCTTCACCGCTACGCAAGCCGAAAATTTGTCGTGAGAATCAAACGCGGATTATACACGCTAGCGGATACGCCGACATCGGAACTTTTCATCGCCGGCAAGCTTTATGAGCCGTCATATATTTCGCGAGAATTCGCCCTGTCGTATCATCGTGTGATTCCGGAAACCGTGTATGAAATCACTTCGGTAACGCCAAAAGCCACACGCCGCTTTGAAAAACTTGGCAAAATATACTCCTACCGCAAAATCAAAAAAACTGCCTTTGCAGGTTACGAGATAGCCAAACAAAACGGTTTGAGTTTCAGAATCGCTGATCCGGAGAAGGCCTTCGTTGACGCCAATTATTTTCGTCTGCGTGATAGGCTGAAGCCGCTCTCTCGGTACAATAAAGAAAAAATCAACCCAGCAAAAGCCGTGCGTTACGCTTCTCTTTTCAACAATCAAAAATTTATTAGCATCATAAAAACTACTCTCAAATGATTACTAAAGAGGCATTACAAAAATTGGCGACCCAATATCAAACCGGATTATTTCCCAATATAGTCCGCGAGTATTTTCAACAGGTCTTTTTAAGCGAGCTTTATAAACTGCCGGAGTCGCAAAACCTGCTTTTCAAGGGCGGCACGGCGTTGCGCGTTGTCTACGGCAGTCCGCGTTTTTCCGAGGACTTGGATTTTTCGGCTTTTAAGGTTACCAACTACGCTATAAAAAAGTATATTGAAGATTTGTTCGTGCATGTGCTTGCGGAAATTGAGCGGATGGGAATACGGGTGGAGGTTGGTGAAAAGTCCGACAAGACAACCGGCGGATATTTCGGCGTGGCCACTTTCAAGATGCAGGATTATGAACCGGTTGAAGTAGAAATAAATATTTCGGCAAGAAACGGAAGGGAAATAAATGGAGAGGTTGACAGTATTGCCAATGATTTTGTGCCGACCTATACGCTCATGCATTTGCCGCAGGAGGAATTGGTTGAAGAGAAAATTTTTGGCGCGCTTCTTGAGCGCAAAAAGCCGCGCGATTTTTATGATTTATATTTTATGATGAGAAAAAATATGCTCTCGGCTGAACACAAAAAGAAACTCAAAGAGGTAAAAGAAACGATTTTGGCTGACGCAAAAAAAATTGATTTCCGCGGCGAGCTCGGCGCCTTTTTACCGGTCAGCCAACAGGCAATCATTCGAGATTTCCACCGCACCCTGGAAGCCGAATTAAATAGGCAACTGATATGACCATTTTATTTTCAAGGGAGGTTGATAATAAAACTGGTAAGGGTAATTTATCCTCTTAAATTGGGCAAATTGTGAATACGGGTATCACGCAAATCATGTTGAGGCAAGAGATTCGCTAAATAAGTTATTAGATGAACAATTACTAAAAGCTAAAGCAGTTTTTTATTTCTGCTATAAAGCACAGGGTAATGGTCAACCAGTTATTGCTGACGAAAATAAAGCTGATTATAAACTGAGATTAGCGCAAGAGGAGATAAATAAAAAGAAAAAGTTGAAGCAATCTTTTATTTGGGCCGAAGGCGATTAAGGAGTTAATTGGTTCTTTAGAAAAATTAGTCTTAGTCGGGACGCGTCAGTTTTTTACCCGCCAAGCGGGGTTACTGACTATTTCTAAAGATTTTAGACAGTTTTTATAGACTATCACTTTTAAATGGTTAAATTTTAAGCCCCT
>CAYHQU010000161.1:0-1792 GCA_964358955.1 uncultured Gammaproteobacteria bacterium
CGCATCGCGACATCTTCTTATGTCTTCCGGGATGTCAAAAATTACAAGATGCCATTTTTTATCCCACCACTTTGGTTTTTTTATTTTCATTTGGTCTAATTTATATATTAAGGCCTTGTTTTTTCCTTTATTAGATAAGGTGAGTTTAATACTTCCATCGGCACACTGTTTACAGTCAACCAACTTTGATTTGTATAAATTTGCGATAGCTCTTTTTAAGGAATATTCATCAATATTATCAATTTCACGCCAAAGCTTGGCAGCCGTTTTGATAATTTTAAAATGCTTATTGGGACGATAGTTTAGGCCGATAGCTAAGCCACTTAATGACAAAATTAAAAGTTTTTTCTGCAAAGGTCCAGGTTTATTCATATTTTCTGTTAAACTATTTTTCCACATCTTCTCACGATCGTGAGAAGATGTGGAAATGATTCTTTGATAATGTTTAATTTAATTAACCAATAATCATCACCTGCGGGGCGATGTGTTCAATAAAATGAAATTTAACTAATATCATGGAAGAAATTAAGGCGATGACAACAATGCTTTGCAGAATTAACGGCGCATGCTGAATTCTTATTTTTACAAAAATATTTACGATTAAAGACAAAGTCACAAAAATTAAAAAGGCGATAAAAATTATATTTGAATATTCAACCGCCAACGAGACAAAATTTTGTTTTTCGGGCGCGGTTTGGCCGACGACAATTATATTTTCGCTTTGTTCGGTTAGGGCTTCGCCCATAACAGTCGGCTCGAGATTTTTAATTTCTGCGGCGGGATTTTTGGCGGTCTTTGGGGCGCCTGCCGTCGGTTCAGCCGCAACTAAATTTTGACGGCGCGTTCCAAAAAAGACAACGAGCAGGTCGGTTGGACTGCCGTTCATTTCCCCGGAAATCACCGCAATGCCAACATCTTGATATTTTGAATTTAAAATATTTTTTTTATGACCCGGACTTTGCATAAACGCGTTTTCAATTGCTTCGGCGGAAGTAAAATCCATGGCTAAATTTTCGCCGGCATAGACATAATCATAGTCGGCGCGGGCTATCCATTGCCAGGGTTTTTTGCCTTCGGGAGTATCGTGCGCGAAATAGCCGCGGGCAATCATATCCTCGCCTTTTTGCTGGGCAGTTTTAGTTAAAGTTTCATCCAGTCGCAAAGGGCCAAGCCCGGCGGCGGCTCGCGATTCGTTTGTCAGCTCAAACATTTTTGAAGCGATGACGGCGGTCATTTCGGCCGGAGTCGGATAAGTTAAAAAAAGGGCGCCGGTGACAAAAACTTTAATAAAAATTATTATTAAAACGTAAACAATCAACGAACGAGCGCGCAGGGCTTTTGGCTGATGATCGTTTCCGATGTTGGGAATAAATAAATCCTGAAAAATTTTACCTGATTCTTTTAGAAACTTAGGAAAGTTTTGCCGGCCGGCAATCAAGTTTCGCACTTCTTTTTGCTCGTCAGATTTAAAATTTTTCAGACGGCTAATTAATTTCGGAAAGAAAAAAATGACGAGACTGCCGACGGCTTTCAGAATTAGAAAAACGGCGGATATTTTCATCAGCCACTTTTTTAGGTCTATTTTTTTCTCTTTTCTAAAAATCATAACTCTTTATTAAATTCTATAACTTTTTTGCCATAATGTAAAGTTTTCCGACGAGTTGACATAAATTAGAAAAAAATCTAAGATATGGACATCACATTATGAAAACGCACTTAGAACGTAGGAAAAATTGTGGCCTGGCGAAGTTTTGGAGCGAGCAAATTTTTGAGTCGTAGCCATAGCTACGCT
>CAYHQU010000162.1:0-1766 GCA_964358955.1 uncultured Gammaproteobacteria bacterium
CCAATCTTTTGCGCCGCCAAACTTAATTCCTGTGTCCGTGATTTTATCGTTTCCAAATCATCGCCATCCTTAACTTTTTTCAACTCTTCAAGTTTTGCTTCAATCTCTTTTTTATCTCCGGCCGGAACTTTATCGCCAGCTTCGCGCAGCGCGCGCTCGGTTGAAAAAATTAACGTCTCCGCCATATTCCGCGCTTCAATCAACGTCTTTTTCTTTTCATCTTCAGATTTATGCGCTTCGGCATCTTGTTTCATTTTTTCTATCTCACTTTTAGATAGCCCAGACGAGGCAGTAATGGTAATTTTTTGCAGCCGCCCCGTTCCTTTATCTTTTGCCGACACATTCAAAATTCCATTGGCGTCAATGTCAAATGTCACTTCAATTTGCGGCACGCCTCGAGGCGCCGGCGGAATGCCATCCAAAATAAATCGCCCCAAAGTTTTATTATCCGCCGCCATGGGCCGCTCGCCTTGAAGCACATGAATTTCCACCGACGGTTGATTATCTACGGCGGTTGAAAAAACCTGCGACTTGGAAGTTGGAATCGTGGTGTTTCGGTCAATCAACGGCGTCGCCACTCCGCCCAAAGTTTCAATTCCTAAAGTCAACGGAGTTACATCTAATAATAATACATCTTTCACGTCCCCCTGTAAAACTCCAGCTTGCACCGCCGCGCCAACGGCCACCACTTCATCCGGATTAACGGAAATATTTGGTTTTCTGCCAAAAAACTCTTCAACTTTTTTCTGCACCAACGGCATTCTTGTCATTCCCCCAACCAAAATTACTTCTTCCAAATCTGCTGCCGAAAGTTTCGCGTCTTTAAGCGCCTGTCGGCAGGGCTCAAAAGTTTTTTCAACCAGTCCGCCGATTAAATCTTCAAGTTTTGCCCGCGTTAGCTTAATCAATAAATGCTTCGGACCCGACGCGTCAGATGTTATAAACGGCTGATTAATTTCTGTCTCCTGCGCCGTTGATAATTCAATTTTTGCTTTCTCGGCCGCTTCTTTAATTCGCTGCAATGCCAGGGTGTCTTTTGACAAATCAATTCCCTGATCTTTTTTAAATTCATCAATAACCCAATTTATCAATACCTGATCAAAATCATCGCCGCCTAAATGCGTGTCGCCATTGGTAGATTTAACTTCCACCGTATCTGATGAAACATCCAAAATTGAAATGTCAAAAGTCCCGCCGCCTAAGTCATAGACTGCAATCTGTTGACTTTTTACACCGCCGGCGGACTTCATGCCAAATCCATAAGCTAAAGCCGCCGCGGTCGGCTCGTTTATAATTCGGCGGACTTTTAGCCCCGCAATTTCGCCCGCGTCTTTGGTTGCCTGCCGTTGCGAATCGTCAAAATAAGCCGGCACCGTAATTATTGCCTCGTCAATCCTTTCGCCCAATTTCGCTTCGGCGTCCGTTTTTAGCTTTTGTAAAATCATTGCCGAGACTTCCTGCGGGCTGTATTCTTTGCCGCCCATAATTACTTTTACGCCGGCGCCGGCCTTCACAATTTTATACGGCATTAGCTTTACATCGCGCTGAACTTCCGCGTCTTCCCAGCGCCGTCCAATCAGCCGCTTAATTGAAAACAAAGTATTTTCATGATTTGTGACTGCTTGCCGTTTTGCCAAAAGCCCCACTAACCGTTCGCCGGCCTTAGTGATAGCGACAATTGACGGCGTGGTTCTGGCTCCCTCCTTGTTTTCTAAAACCTTGGGCTGGCCGCCTTCCACAATTGCCATTGCGGAGTTGGTGGTGCC
>CAYHQU010000163.1:0-1757 GCA_964358955.1 uncultured Gammaproteobacteria bacterium
GCACCGGTCTTAAAGTTTACGGCGAGGGTGAATGGAAAGTTAGGCAACATGGAATATCTAAACGTCGCACTTGGAGAAAAATACATTTAGCCATCACGCCGGACGGCGAATTAAGAGCCATTGCTTTAACCGATAATAAAGTTAGCGACGATGAAGCGTCTGGCGAGTTAATTGATCAAGAATCAGCTGAGATAGAATCTTTAGCCGGCGATGGGGGTTATGACAAACGCAAGGTTTATAATAAATGCCAACAGCGAAAAGTTAAAAAAATTTTGATTCCGCCGCAAAAGAACGCTAAAATTTGGCAACATGGCAATTGCAAAGCGCCGCCGCACCCCAGAGATGAAAATTTACGCCAAATCAGAAAAAGTTCTCGTAACAACTGGAAACAGTCAACCGGTTATCATATCCGTTCTTTAGCTGAGACAGCTATGTTTAGATTTAAAACCATCTTAGGTGACAAACTTAACGCCAGAAATTTCAAGCAACAATTAACCGAAGTTTTAATTTCAGCGAATATTTTAAACAAAATGACCAGATTAGGAAGGCCAAATAGTTATGCAGTAGCTTATTGATTATCAGGCAACGGAAATCGGAGAAATTATTTCTTTGAATAATGTTTACGCAACAAAGCCAATAAAAATTATTAAAATAAAATTTAACAGAAATTGAAAATTAGAAATTGTTTGAATTCGCCGAATTTGTGGACAATTTCGCGCAACGATGCAAGTCATTAAAAATTTTAAATTAAAAATTGATTAGAAATTAGAAATTAGAAATTTATTCAAATATCCTTCAATTTTCGTGTAGTGACACAATTCATTAAAAATTGAAAATTGTTTGAAAATTGAAAATTGAAAATTATTCCATCAAAACATTTTTGCCATTTAATTAATCTCCTTATCCACTCTCTCTATTTTCACAACCTTCTTATTTTTAATCTCCACCAGCACGCTCTGAAACAAGGCTGGACCTTTATCTATCATAATATGCCTATTTGGCAGAGATGTCAAGAATTTATTGATAATTCCGTCTTTTTGCACGCCCAAGACGCTGTCGCGCGCGCCAATCATGCCCGCATCGGCAACTAGTCCTGTTCCCTGCGGCAGAATCCGCAAGTCTGCGGTGGGAATATGGGTGTGGGTGCCAAAAACCATTGTCGCCCGGCCATCGGCATACCAAGCAAAGGCTTGTTTTTCGCTGGTAGCTTCGGCGTGAAAATCAACGATGACGGCTGTTAATTTTTCTTTTTGAACTTTTTGATAAATTTCATCAAATTTACGAAACGGGCAGTCTAAAAGTTCCCTAATAAACACCCGACCCATTAAATTGATCAGCGCGATTTTAGCTTGATTGATTTTAATAATTTTATAACCCTCCCCCGGCACGCCCGGCGGATAATTGGCTGGCCGGATAATATTGGTATGGGTTAAATTCAAAAGATCATAGACTTCTTTTTTATTCCAAATATGATTGCCGCTGGTAAAATAATCTACGCCGTAATTTGCCACTTGCTCTAAAGCTTTTTGATTGGCGCCGGCGCCATGAGAAATATTTTCCGCATTGGCCAAAACTAAATCAGGGCTTAACTTTTTTTTAAGCCCGGGCAGAATTTCGCCGACAGTTTTTCGGCCCAACTTGCCGATGATATCGCCTAAGAAAAATATTTTCATTTTACTTCTATCTTCTTACAACCTCTTTATCAAAAATACTTGACAAGAAGAAGAAGAAGTGCTATAATTGTTTTGTCATATTTT
>CAYHQU010000164.1:0-1752 GCA_964358955.1 uncultured Gammaproteobacteria bacterium
TCCGTTGACTTTCTCTCACCCGAATGTTATACTACAAACATCAAAATAATCATTTTGTTTTATGAAAAAATTTTTAATCATCGCTTTAATTTCTAATGCAATAATTTTTGGTTTGACAGCCCAAGCAGTGGTGTCGGTTGATGATAATAATCAGGGTGATGTTGAAGTTAATGAGGGGATTCTGACGGAGAAAAAGGCATCGGCGCCAAATCCAGTGGAAATTTATTTTTTTAAAGCCACCGGCTGCCCCCATTGCGCGAGTCTTGAAAGCTATCTTAACTCTCTTCAAGCAGAATTTCCCACCCTAACCGTTAAAAAATTTGATTTGCGGGCTGAACCGCAAAGCATCGCGCTTTATCAAAAGCTGGCCGACGCTGTTAATGGCAGCATTGATTCGGTGCCGGCGACATTTATTGGCAACGAGATGATTATCGGCGACCGCCAAGGCGAGGTTCGCCAAAAAATTGAACTTTGTGTTTCGCTTGGCTGCCCGTCTCCGGTTGACAATTTAGCCGCTAATAGCGTTCATGTTAATTCTGAAAATACAACCTCTAGTCAAAATTATGTCGGCTTTATTATTTTAATAATTTTAGTCATCGTAATTTTTGGCTTTATAATTTTTAATATTATTGTCAAGAGGAAATAAGTATGGGTAATTTAACTTTGCCGGTGGTAATTTCCGCCGCTTTAGTTGATGCGATTAATCCCTGCGCTTTTGCGGTTTTAATCGTCCTTTTATCTGCCGTCCTGGCTCGTGGCGTAAAAAAAACTGCCTTGCTGGCTGGTTTGGCTTTTACGGCCGCCGTCTATATTTCTTATTTTTTAATGGGCGTCGGTTTTATAAAAGTATTGTCTTTTGCCGACCGCTGGGCGCTTATTATCCGTTGGGTAATCGCTGCCCTGGCCCTTGCTATCGGTCTTTTCAACCTCAAAGATTTTTTTTGGTACGGAAAAGTTTTTATTATGGAAGTGCCCCTTTCTTGGCGGCCAAAAATGAAAAGCATTATTAATAATGTAACTTCAATCCCCGGCGCTTTTATTGTTGGTTTTATGGTGAGTTTATTTTTGCTGCCCTGCACTTCTGGCCCTTACATTGTGATTTTAGGCCTGCTTTCCGAGCGCGCGACTCGCGCTTCGGCAATCGGCTGGCTGCTTTTATATAATTTTATTTTTGTTTTGCCGATGTTAATCATAACTGGTATTGTCTATTCTGGCTTAACTTCAACTGAAAAACTTGAAGCTCTTCGCCAAAAGCGTCTTCGTCTCCTCCATCTTATCGCTGGCCTAATTATGATTGCCCTTGGCGTCGCCGTGATCATAAGTATTTTATAGGGTCTGTGGACGAATATGCTTTCGTCGCGAAAATCACAGAATTCGAGGCAATTTTTTCTAATCCCGCCGCCGCGGGATGCGGCCTATTTGCTAAAATAAGCCAAGAAAATTTTAGGAAAAATTGACCGAATTATGAGATTTGCAGCAGAAATGATATTCGTCAACAGACCCTTATAATCTCTACTGCTGCCCGTTGGTGTTTTTCACTAACAAACCAAAGTGTAACCACGCTGCCTGTTGATGTTCTTCGCCAACAGGCAAATTACCAACACAAAAAATCACTCCCGCCCGGAGTGATTTTGATTAATTGTTTTAATGTTTTATTGTCACTCGGTGGGTGATCCCCTGTAGGTGGGATTTTAATGTTTTAATGAATCTTACCTAATATATAAAAGCGGATTATTTCGGTAGCCGGCAACT
>CAYHQU010000165.1:0-1697 GCA_964358955.1 uncultured Gammaproteobacteria bacterium
CCGACTGGGTCAGGGCCAAAGCCCTGACACTCCACTATTTTTTGCGCTTTTTTCAGCAACTTACAACTTTCACCAGCCGGCCCCTTGAGCTTAGCTAATTTTTTCAGCGCTTGCTCATACCCAAACCAGCCAAAGCCGATATGTTCGTCAGAGATTTGCACTTTTTCACCGCGCACTTCACCCAAATAAAAAATCGCGCGCTTGGTGATTTTAATCCTATCTGTAGTCGCCCGCATCAACGCGCTGATACTGCTACTCCTGCCGCGGGCACCCATAAAGGGTGCCACTACATTTTTATGCCACTCTTTTGGCCGCCGGAAACTATAAACATAACTGGCTTTAAAATTTTTCACCAGCTTAATTTGGTTTTTAGAAATTCCGGTTTCTTCCCAAACTTCACGGAATGCCGTGTCTAATTCATTTTTGTCAGCCGCGTCAACCCGGCCTTTGGGAAAATTCCAGTAGTTTTTGTGGTGATGTAATAATAAAAACTCCACGGTTTTGCTGCGTCTGCGGAATAAAATGATGCCGATGGTTTTTGTTAGCATAAAATTATAAAAAAATCCCATCCAAAAATTTTCAATTTTCAAACACGTCGTAATTGAAAATTGTATCATTGAAAATTGATTGAAAATTAAAAATTGTAAATTGAAAATTAATACTTTATTATTATTTAGGTCAATTATCCAAATACTTCCTCCCCTTCAGCTTCTCCGGCAAATATTCCTGTTTTTCTTTCCAGTCATAGTCCGGCGAGTATTTGTAATTCTCACCATATTTCAAGTCTTTCATTAGTTTTGTCGGGGCGTTTCGTAAATGCAAAGGCACTGGCTCGTCAGCAGTGTCTTTCACGTCTTTTTTCACGCGGCCGTAGGCCTGATAAATTGCCACGGACTTTTTTGATTTGGCCAAATAGACGACACACTGCGCCAAAATTATGTCACACTCCGGCATGCCGACAACGTGGCAGCCGTGATAGCAGGCAACGGCTTGTTCAAGCGCCTGCGAGTTGGCCAGACCAATATCTTCCACCGACATACGGATTAGGCGGCGGGCGATGTAGAGCGGATCTTCGCCGGACTCAAGCATTCGGCCCAGCCAATAGAGCGCGGCGTCAGCATCGCCCCCGCGCACTGATTTGTGCAGGGCCGAGATGATGTTATAATGCTGCTCGCCAGCCCGGTCGTAGAGATGGGATTTCTGCAAGGCGGCTTTTATTTGCTCTTTGTTGATTTCAATTTTTTCAGCATGCACCCTCTCCCCAGCGCGGGAGAGGGTTGCCTGCCCGCCGAAGCCTTGGCGGAGGTGGGGGGTGAGGGGGGATGCGGATTTTGCCGCGAACTCCAGCGCGTTAAGCGCCACCCGCGCGTCGCCGTTTGACAACTCGGCTAAAAAGCGCAGGGCGTCGGCGTCAACTTTGATTGGCAAATTTCCCAGCCCTTTTTGTTTGTCAGTCAGCGCGCGCTGCAAAATGTTTTCTAAGTCATGAATTGATAACTGTTCAAGCACAAAGACGCGGCAACGGGAAAGCAGAGCCGAGTTCACTTCAAACGAGGGGTTTTCCGTGGTCGCGCCAATCAGCGTGACAATTCCTTTTTCCACGTAAGGTAAAAGCGCGTCTTGCTGGGCTTTGTTCCAGCGGTGAATTTCGTCAATAAATAAAATTGTTCGCTTGTTTTTCAGCTTGCGTCTTTGCT
>CAYHQU010000166.1:0-1672 GCA_964358955.1 uncultured Gammaproteobacteria bacterium
AGCCAAAAGTATCATACTACGTAGTATGATACTTTTGGCTCAAAACTTTAATCTAAAAATTTTAAACCTAATCACATCCCCGTCTTTAATCGGATCAAAAGTCTCCGGCGGTGTATCATTAACAGTAAACCCCAAAACTTTCGGCGGATATCGCGTAGGAATTTCCGGATAAGTGCTAAAAACACTTTCTAAAATAAAATAAAATGGCGCCCCAGAATTAACCCACATCTCTTCAAAATACTTGCCGGTTATCCGCATCAACTCTTCATCATAATAAACCATCACCTTCGCTGGCTTTAAAAAATCCTCATCTTTTAATTCTTTCAAACCGTAATCTAATCGCATATTATCCAAAACCTTATACTATGATAATCCATAGTATAAGGTTTTCACTAAAAATGTTTACTTTTTCAAAAAAAATCTGAAATCTGAAATCATAAATCTTCCGGCACCGGCACCTCGCGCACCGGACTTACGCCCGGATACCGCCAAACCGTAATAATTTTTTTTCGCCCGCCTTCATTTTTATACATCACCCAAATTTCCGTTTTCCGCTTGTTGCCAATCGTCTGCACCACCGCCACCGCGCCTTCAACAACCCCAACCTCTTTCCGCTCCGGCTGCTCCAAAACTCGCTTCAACCGCGACTCTGTCAAACCATAAAATCTCATCTTTTCAACTGCGTGCTTAGTCCAAACATACTTATTATCATTCTTTGGCCTTTTATATTTCATATTCATGCCCATTTTAAGGGAACGTTGCCCATCAGCGAAAATTTGAAAATTATTATATTGAAAATTGATTAAAAATTGAAAATTAAAAATTAAAAATTTTTACTCCACCCCATAAACCTTCAACCCCAACATCAACAATATCGCGCTAAAAAAAACAATAAACGAAACAATCGCCTTACCCAACTTTTCTTCCTTATGCAGCTCCGGTATTAAATCCGACGCCGCGATATAAATAAAACCGCCGGCCGCAAACGGCAGTAAAAATGAATTTACATTTTCAACTTTCTCAAATAAAAAATAACTGACAACCACTCCGACCAAAGCTGACAACGCCGTTAAAAAATTATAAAACAACGCTTGTGTTTTTGTATATCCAGTAAATAACAGTACGCCAAAATCACCAAGCTCTTGGGGAATCTCATGAAAAATTATTGATAAAGTAACCGGAATCCCAAGCGCCGGCGAAACCGCGAACGCCGAAAAAATAATTATCCCATCTATAATATTATGAAAAAAATCGCCAATCAAGTTTAAATTGCCAATATGTTTATGCGTCTCGCATTCCGCGTCATGGCAATGATGCCAGCGCAAGACCCGCTCTAAAATAAAAAATAAGCAAAAGCCGACAATAATATAAATAAATGGCTTCAAAAAATCCGGCCCGCGCCGCCCTATCGCCTCCGGCATTAAATGAAAAAACGCCCCGCCGATAAGCCCGCCGGCGGAAAACGCGACAAACATAATTAAAATTTCCTTAAACTTTTTTTCTTTAATCCCAATCGTAAAAACCCCAATCAAAGAAATCAGACTGACAACCACTACACTTATTATTGATAATGCAAACGCTTGTATCATATTCAAATTATACCATAACGCCTAATCATTTTCAACCAAAAAAGCAAGGCCTTCTATCGCCTTGCTTTTTTGCCCCGCCGGCC
>CAYHQU010000167.1:0-1671 GCA_964358955.1 uncultured Gammaproteobacteria bacterium
GAGATGGGCGATTCACACATGGGGCTGCAGGCGCGGTTGATGAGCCAAGCGCTAAGAAAGCTGGCTGGCATTATCTCTAAGACCAATACGATTGTGATTTTTATAAATCAGATGCGGATGAAAATCGGCGTGTTTTTTGGCAATCCGGAGACGACAACCGGCGGGGTGGCGCTAAAATTTTATTCGTCAGTCAGAATTGAGGTCCGCCGGGCGGCGCAGATAAAACAGGGCGAAAAAATTATTGGCAATCGGGTTAAGGCAAAAGTCGTAAAAAACAAAGTGGCGGCGCCGTTTACGACTTGCGAGTTTGACATTATGTATAATGAAGGAATTTCCATTTCGGGCGATATTTTAGACCGGGGCGTTGAATATGGAATTATAAAAAAAGCCGGCAACAATTATTTTTTTGGCGAAGAAAAATTGGGCCTAGGCCGGGAGAATGCAAAAAATTACTTGCGGGAAAATCCGAAGTTGATGAAAGAAATTAAAAAATTAATTTGGCAGGCGGTCCGGACCGGCGAAAGTTTGAAGGAAGTGAAGGTTGGCGCGAGCGAGTAAGCTGGCAAGTTGCTAAAGTGCAAGGCAGGAAGGCACTAATCAAGTTGCACGTATAGCACGATCGGAACATAGAGACAACTTTTTTAATTAAGAACCCGCGATGAGGCGGGTTCTTTTTTACATTGGGCGATTTTTGTCACCGTATTGATAGCTTAATTATCTTGAGTAGTTAGTGAGCAGTCAATAGTTACGATCGTGAATATTGACTGCTATGGGTTTTTAAAAAAATCCACCTTTGTGTTCCACTTCGTCCCGTTAAGATGGGTGGGCGGGGCGGATTTGGGAATAAAAAAAGACTCACGCAAAGGTGAGTCTAAAAAGAGCGATGAAGAGCTAAATAAAATTACTTGTCTATTATTGATTGTCGGATTTCGTATTGGCAGTCAGCGCAGTAGATAATCCAGACTGCTGATTCGGTAGCTCCCCTGGTTTTTACATGGACATTGCGTTGGCCGCAATTTGGACAGGTAGGATTAAAGTCCGAGGTGACTTTCCATTTACCACGTTTATATTCGGCATCAAGTTCGTCGCACCATTCTTGATCTTTTGTCCAGTGGTTGGATTCACAACTCTGAATTACATCTTGAATATCAGACTTAACATTAGTGGCGATATCTTGGGAATTTAATAGCTCTTTCAATTGGTTAACAATTTCTTGTCTGTATTCGAAATGGATAGTCCAGAAACCCCTCTTGGCTTCTTCTCTAACCTTGGGGCTGTTATTTTGGATTGCCTTGATTAGTAATGGAGCGGCATCTTTTTGGCGCCGGGCATGTACAGGATAGATTTTTAAACTAAAATCATAAACAGTGAATGCTTGTTCGTCGGCGCTTTCATCATTGTTATAATCCTCAATCCATTTATCAACGGTTTTGTAGCCAAATATAGTGGCAGGCGAGGCGCTGGCAGTCGGGGTAGTGTCATTATTGCACCCGACCATAGAAATGATGAGACAGGAAACAAACAGAGTTTTCATTTCAGTTCTCCTTTCGGTTTGCTGGTGGTTGTGTTTGCAGATTGCCCATACAGCTTCCCAAAAAAGTAGGTTGGCACGTTCCCCTTTCATTTAAAAGTTAAAGGAACATTTATATCCCTCCAGTATTGTAATGCTAA
>CAYHQU010000168.1:0-1655 GCA_964358955.1 uncultured Gammaproteobacteria bacterium
GTGATTTTAATTTTGGAGCTGACGTTTATTCGGCTGATTCCGGCGGAGGTTAGGGCGATTTCTTATTTTACAAATTTACTGCTGATGGCGGCTTTTTTTGGTTTGGGGTTGGGGTGTATTTTACAGAAGCGGCGATCAGTTGGCTGGCTTTTGCCAGTTGGTTTGGCGCTTGTCGCCGGTTTTATTTATTTTGGACGGGGATTAGTAATTTATGACGAGGCGGCGGCGGTGCATTTTTGGCTGCAGTATGAAGAAGTTTTGGGGCAGGCGCGGCGGCTGCCGATTTTTTTCAGCGCGGCTGCCGCTTTTATTTTTGGGGCGCTGCCGTTTGTGGCGTTAGGGCAAAAGTTGGCGCGGACAATGGATCGGTATCCGCGGTTAATTGCTTACAGTTGGGATATTTTTGGCTCGCTATTAGGAACAATTTTATTTTTGACCACTTCTTTTTTAGAGATGCCGCCCTGGATTTGGCCGGTTGCAGTCGCAGTCTTGTGGGCAATAATTTTTTCAGAAAAATGGATTTTTCGGGCGGCGGTTTTAGGAGCGGGTTTTTTGTTTTTATTATTTTTGCAGTCGGATTATGAGGCGCGGTGGAGCCCGTATTATTTGATACAGTTTCAGCAGGAGAAGTTAGGCCTGCGAGTTTATGTTAATTCAAGTTTTCATCAGTTGGCAGTTGATTTTGTCTCGCGGGATGCCGCACTCTCTGCAATGCAAGAGCAGATAATGAAAAAGTTTTCTATTCCTTATGAGATTTATAAAAATTATCATAAGGGAGAGGCGCCAAAGAAAGTTTTAATTTTAGGGGCGGGCACGGGGAATGACGCGGTTGTTGCGTTGCAGAATGGAGCGAAAGAGATTACGGCGGTAGACATTGATCCGGTAATTTTGGAGCTGGGAAAAAAATATAATATGGCAAAGCCATATGATGATAAAAAAGTTAGAACGGTTGTTGATGACGCGAGACATTTTATAAAAAGCACAAAAGAAAAATATGATTTAATAATTTTAGGGACGCTTGATTCGCAGACATTGCTGTCGGGCCAGACAAATTTACGGCTAGAAAATTATGTTTACACGCGCGAAGCGTTTTTGGATATGAAGGAGAGGCTGGCGGATAAAGGGGTTTTAGGGGCATATTACTCGGTTTTTAGAGATAAGTCGAGCTGGCTTTTTGGGCGGCTTTTTAAAACAGTTGAGGAAGCGTTTGGGGCGGAGACAAAAATTTTTATTGTAACAAATTCGGATTTTTTGTTTAACACAATTATTGTCGGGACAAAAGGAATTTCAGATTTTAGTTTAGCGCAGGACAGCAGCGGGGCGGTTTCGCCAGAGATGGCGGCGACGGATGACTGGCCGTTTTTGTATTTAGAGAAGCCGACAATATCGCCGCTATATTTAAAATTATTTGGGTTGATTTTAGTTTTGATATTTGGCGTTTTTTTACTGCTTAAAAAATTAGAGCCGGGGCAGGATTTAAAATTAAATTTTTTATTTCTGGGCGTTGGCTTTACGTTAATGGAGTCGGCGGCGATTGTCCGGCTGGCGTTAGTTTTTGGCGCAACTTGGGTTGTTAATGCGATTGTGTTTGCGGCCGTGCTGGCAATGATTTTTTTGGCGAATTTTTTGGTATTGAGGAAAACACGAATTGACCC
>CAYHQU010000169.1:0-1654 GCA_964358955.1 uncultured Gammaproteobacteria bacterium
TACACAGCTGTCCGCACGCCGCCTTTATGTCCTGCCCAAAGCTGTATCGCTGGCTGACTGACACCCGCTCCCGTTCTAAAATTTTTTTAAACCGCTCAACCGCTTGCCGTCCCGAAGGCCGAAACGCGCCAGTCGGATTATAAGTTATTAAATTAACATGATAAAGCGGCTTTTTCATTAGCTTCGCCAACGCCCGCGCGTTCTGCTCGCTGTCATTTATCCCGTCAAGCAGCAAATATTCAAACATTACTTTCCGCCTGGTTTTTTTAATATAATCATCAACCGCCGCCATTATTTTTCTAATTGAATATTTTTTATTTATCGGCATTAATTCTGTTCTTAATTTGTCATCGGCCGCGTGCAGCGAAATCGCTAAATTTATCTGCAGCTTTTCTTTTGCCAATCTTTCAATCCCCTCCGTAATCCCGACCGTTGAAATTGAAAATTTTCTCGCCCCTAAATTTAACCCGTCTTTATCATTCATCTCTTTAATCGCCGAAATCACATTTTCATAATTTAGCGCCGGCTCGCCCATGCCCATAAAAACCACATTAGAAACCCGCTCTTTTTCCCCGGCTTTTTTAAGCTGGCGGTTCCAAAACAAAACCTGCTCCGAAATCTCCTCGGCTGTTAAATTCCTGACAAACCCCATCTTCCCGGTCGCGCAAAATAAACAGCCAAGCGGGCAACCAACTTGCGTTGAGACGCAAACCGTCAACCGTCCGTCTTTATGCCGCATCAGCACCGTCTCAATTTTTTTTCCGTCAACTAAAGTGATAGCCGCTTTTTCGGTCGCCTTATCTTTGCTCCTAAAAACTTCCGCCAAAATTTCCAGCGGACAAGCTTGCTTTAACTTCTCCCGAAGCTCTGCCGGCAAGCTCGTCGCTCCGCCCCAGTCCTCAATCAAATCCAACCAAACCGCCTGCCTCGCCTGCTTAATCCTAAACCTCGGCTCGTCTGCTAAAATTGTATTTAATTTTGACAAATTCATAATTATATCATATCTCTAAATAATCCAGATATCTAAAATATTTTTGTGTTTTTGGTGCTTTCGCTGTTTTCCGCGTCCCCATCATCGTCTTAAATTGCACGTTGCATGCTAATCCGGGCTTGGGTTAAACACCACGTTTTCTATATTATCCCTAAACGTATTTTCCTTCAACAGCTGCGCCCCTAATTTTTTTGCAGCTACAATAAAAATAAGCGCAAAAACTTTCCAAAAAACTTTCTTGTAAATTTTTACAATAATGCTCATACTATTTCATTTTATCATAAAAGCGCGATTTGGCCAATGCTATTCGCGCGAATTAGAGAGTAGTGTTTTTCTATAATGGCCCGCGTCTGCGGGATGAAAAAATTTGCCTGCAAAACCCGAGCCAGACGCAATTTTAACAAGTTATAGGGTGCGGAGTCATAATGCGATGTCCATATAAATATTTAAAATTTCATCTTTTGTCTTCTCCATCCCGCAAAAGAGGATTGCTTGCCCACTGTGTGGGACGAGGCAAAAACGGAGGTAAAGGGGAAGTGGCGTAATTATATGGTCATATAAGTCGTATAAGTCCTATATGACTTATCGGTCCTAATGCGCATCTCACCGTGCTCCTTACCCGTTTCTTCCATCTATTTAACGTTCAAATTTAGCCAAATACAT
>CAYHQU010000170.1:0-1642 GCA_964358955.1 uncultured Gammaproteobacteria bacterium
CCGCAATTTTTCCGACGGACTGGTGCGTTTTCATAATGTGATGTCCATAGGGGGAAGCCCCGAGTGCTCGGTACAGAGGTGGCGATTTTAATTTAGCTGCCAAATAGAATAGTTAAGCAGGGTTGCAAAACTAACCCAAAGTAAATACGGCACTAGTAGATAAGATGACAGTTTATTTATTTTCCAAAATTTAATCAGCAGTAAGATTATAAAAATCCAAATAATAAAAATATTTATCAGCGCCAGGCCGGGGTTTTTAAGGCCGAAGAATACTGGGGACCAGGCGGCGTTAAAAAATAAATGGAGCCAGAAGAGCCAGAGGGCGGTTTTTACTTTATCATTTTCAGTGATTTTTTGCCAAATTAGGTAGACGGCAATACCCATTAGTAAATACAAAATTAACCAGACGGGGCCAAAGAGCCAGTTGGGCGGACTGAAGGCGGGTTTTTGGAGGGCGGCGTACCAGGTCGGGATTGCCGGGGCAGTAAAAAGGGCGCCGGCGGCGCCGGCTAACTGCGGCAAGATAAGAGAGATAATTAGACGTTTTAGGTTCATTATTTCTCCTTTTGATGGTTTGCTTGCCCTGCCAAAGCTTTAGCGGAGGCAGGTTACCTTAATTTATATTAAAAAGAGTTACTTATTTTTTCTTTTTTTCTTTTCGGGCCATTTTAGCTTCGCAGACATTTCCCTGTCCATCAACGTAGTAAAGATAACCGGGTTTTCTTTCTACGGCTTTTTTGACGATAATTTTTCCCATATTGTTTTTAGTTATTTTTTATTAGGGGAATGGCAGGCCACAGTCATTCAACCCCAGCAGGATAACTCTTGGAGTAAGGATTAGATTTGTTTGTTTTTATGAAGCCCCATGACGATTGCACCGCCGATTATTAGGAATACATTATTTTAGTTTTTTTAAATATTCTTCTTGACTTATATTTAATATTCTTAAATTATTTCTAATTATAAAAACCGGTATATCCTTTTCTTTTGGGATAACTACCGGTCTTATTAAATCTTTTCGCCAATATATTCTATGGTCACCACGTTCTCTTGTAAACTCACAGCCAACAGCCAGTAAAAATTTTTCAAATTTTTTCCAATTTATCGGGGATATCTTAGGCATAATTTAACAGGCGTTAACTCTAACTTTTACATTCTGATTTTTTTGTTCGACAATTGTGGGTGGTGTCCATTTCATTTTAATTTGTTTCCAGCCCAGGTTGGTTAAAACTTTACTAAGGGTTCCTTTTTCGATAATTTCTTCAAAAAAAATATCAACTGCTTCTTCAAACCGGCTCTGGGCCTGTTTGATGCTATTGCCTGAAGTTGATAGGTCTAAAGCCGGGGAGTAGGCAACAAATTTTTTACTTTCTTTAATAATTGATACTGGCAATTTGAATTGTATAAATGAGTTTTTCATATGTTGTTATTATAGCCAAAAGTTTTGATTTTGTAAAATGTAAATAGCCTCGCGGATGCGGGGCCGTTTATTTAAATCATTTTCACTAGAATAGAATGCAGAGAAGGAGTTATTTTTTCTTTTCGGGCCATTTTAGCTTCGCAGACATTTCCCTGTCCATCAACGTAGTAAAGATAACCGGGTTTTCTTTCTACGGCTTTTTTGACGATAATTTTTCCCATA
>CAYHQU010000171.1:0-1641 GCA_964358955.1 uncultured Gammaproteobacteria bacterium
GCCATAAAATATTTTAAATTCAAGCCGCAGGCGACTTCGCGCGAACATTATCTTGTTTCTGAAAATCATCCTTCGCGGGCTTTGGTGCTGGGGTAACTCCATCCTCGCCCCCGCAGCAAGCCCCCGAAGGGGGCGCCAGCGAGGGGAGCGAAAAATTAACCCCGCACCAAGCCAAGAGTCGGCCATAAAATATTTTAAATTCAAGCCGCAGGCGACTTCGCGCGAACATTATCTTGTTTCTGAAAATCATCCTTCGCGGGCTTTGGTGCTGGGGTAACTCCATCCTCGCCCCCGCAGCAAGGGATCCCGCTAAGCGGGAGACCGCCAGCGAGTCCGTCAGCTGACGGAGAAAAATTAACCTACAATTTATCAAAAAATCATTTTTTCCATCTAATCTACTGACCTTTGCATATTAGGTTGAATAGTGAAAATTGTAGATTGGCGTTAGCTGCGCCGCGCTGAAGCTTTAAAAAACTGCCCTATGTATCCATAGATACATCTTCGGATTTTTTAAAGCGAAAAGCAAGCAGATGACGCCAAGATACAATTTTTTAACATCAAGCTAATATGCAAAGGTCAGTATATCCCGCGATCGCTGTCTAGTGGTTAGATGGTTTTTTAATAATTCATATCCCTCGCAAGTAGCTTCGGTTCCTTGGTTCCCTTGGCCCCTTTGACCCTTTTGGTCAAATGGACCCTTGGGAACAAAGCCCTTGGTCACTTTGCGAACAAGGGCTTTTTTATTTTTTTGTCAGTCAAGGATTTTATCAAATTAAAACAACCGCATAGATATTTTGCACGGTTGTTTTTAATGATAGTGTTATTTTTTAAAATCGCATTCCTTATTCCCGCACTTCACCCCGTCTTTCGTCTGTAATAATAAATCTCCGCAGTCCGGACAGCTCTCTCCGGTCGGCGGGAAGTTGTAAATGTTTTTGCATTTTGGATAATTATTGCAGGCAAAAAATACGCCCCGCCGGCTCCGCTTCTGAATTATTTTTCCCGTGCTGCATTTTGGACAGACGCCATATTCTTTCGGCGGCTCTTTTTTTATGTATTTGCATTTTGGATAAGCTGAACAGCCGACAAACTCGCCGTATCTGCCGCGCCGCCGCACTAAAGCCGCTCCGCAGTCCGGACATTTTTCATTAAGCGGTTCCGGCTCTGGTTCTGGCTCGCCATTTTTATTTAACTCTTTGGTATTTTTGCAGTCTGGATAGCCGGTGCAGGCTAAAAATTTTCCAAATCTTCCCATTTTTATTACCATCGGTTTGCCGCATTTTTCGCAAACCTCGTCGGTCTTTTCCTCGGTAATTTCTTTTTTAGAAATCTCTTTTTCTTTCTCTTTCAAATTGGCCGCGAATGGCTTGTAAAAATCATCAATTGTTTTTTGCCAGCCGTCTTTTCCTTCTTCAATTTCATCCAGCTCTTTTTCCATTTTTGCCGTAAATTCATAATCAACAATTTTTGGAAAATGTTGCACCAGCAAATCGTTTACCACAAACGCGATGTCCGTCGGTTTTAATTTTCGTTCTTCCTTTTCCACGTAATTTCGCTCTTGAATTGTCGCGATTGTCGGCGCGTAGGTTGACGGCCGGCCAATGCCTTTTTCTTCCAGCGCCTTAACCAGCGCGGCCTCGG
>CAYHQU010000172.1:0-1624 GCA_964358955.1 uncultured Gammaproteobacteria bacterium
CACTGCCCTCAAATCTGAAATTTTTCCTTATTAACTTATATGTTAATAGCCAGTAAGATATCACTAAGGGTTTTATTTTGTAGTGCCAAAGGTTACAGAAGTTGCAGACCTGACAGAGAGGTTATCCACTTGACGCAGATTTGGCTTTTAGATAGAATGAATATAGGTTCGCATAATATAGCTTAATCGCCTTTAGCTAAATTTTAGGCAAATACTCGGCTTTTGGCCGGGTTATCTCCCCTGCCTGTGGATAACTTTTTAGACAATATTTTTTATAATTAATTTAATATTTATTTCGGCGGAGTTTTTTGGGAAATAGAAAATAATTAATTGTTTTCTATTTTAATTCGGGGGATTGGGTTTTAAAATTAGTACTCCCCCACTTTAATAAAATGTAATCTTTTAGGCACTCTTTAATATATATAAAATAGTAGCTTAACTCTTACTAAAAAATAAATACTTTCATACTTTAAAGTATGAAAGTATTTATATGGTAACTCTATCTATGAAAAAAAGCAATGAGACAATTATAAAGCAAATCCCGGATTTTTTGGATTACTGCGACGTGGTCAAGGGATTATCAAACAAATCAGTGGAAAATTATGGACGGTTTTTAAATAAATTTGTTGGCTGGCTTGGCAAAAAGAAGTTAGATCACCTTAAGCCGCACGAGCTGGGCGCGGAGCATGTTTATCAATATCGGTTGTATTTGTCCCGCAATGTTTCGCCGAAAGACGGAAAAAATTTAAAAAAAAATACGCAGAATTATTATTTAATCGCGTTGCGGGCGTTATTAGTTTATTTTGCAAAGCACGACATTTTGGCGCTGCCGGCCGAACGGATTGAGTTGGCCAAAGAGCCAAAAAATAGAAATGTGCATTTTTTAAAGCTGGAACAGATTGAAAAGTTATTACTCTCCCCTAACCTGCAAAATATTTTAGGACTTAGAGATCGGGCGATTTTAGAGACATTATTTTCAACTGGGCTTCGGGTTGGCGAGCTTGTTGATTTAAATAAAGATCAAATTAATGTTGCTGGCGACAGCGAGCTAGAAATTCCAATTACCGGCAAAGGCGGTTATACGCGGACGGTTTATTTTTCAGGACGGGCAGTTGAATGGTTGAAAAATTATTTATTGAAGCGCAAGGATAATGAGAAGGCGCTTTTTATCAGCTACACACGCACGATGCAGCCCGGAAAAAGATTATCGGTCAGGGCGGTTGAAAAAATTATTAAAAAATACGTGAAGCTGTCAGGTTTGCCATTAAATACAACGCCGCATACTTTAAGGCATTCATACGCGACTGATTTATTAAATCAGGGGGTTGACATCCGGTTGGTGCAGGAATTTTTAGGCCATCAAAATATCGCGACGACGCAAATTTATACGCACGTGACAAACAAAAAACTCCGCGATGTGCATCGGGAATTTCACAGCGGGGAGAAGTTGAGAAATTATTGATTGTCACAAAAACACACGACATTAAAATATAAATGATTGCACATTCCGATATTTCGGAATATCGGAAAATAGATGAATAAACGGCTAAGATGTGATTTAGCCGTTTATTTGCGATTAATAAAAAAGCTTGGTTGCGATGTAAACCAAGCTTATGATGACAAA
>CAYHQU010000173.1:0-1617 GCA_964358955.1 uncultured Gammaproteobacteria bacterium
ATGGATTAAAAATTTTAATATAATTTAATAAATTATTAAGAAAGGAAAAACGTGTGTCATACTTAATGTCGTCAACAAAAAAAATCATTCTAGTTTTAGCGCCGCTTGTATTATTTTTATGGTTTATTTATGCGGCCAGAGAAAAGGGAGAAGTTGGACATACAATTACGCTGACTTTTTTGGAGATTGCGGCGATTCTGGTACTAGCAAAAATCGCAACGATGATCACGAGACTGGGACAACCGGCAGTGCTTGGCGAACTGCTGATGGGGGTAGTAATCGGCAATCTGACTTTAGCCGGAATTAATTTGTTTGAACCAATAAAGCACAACGAAATTATTAAATTTATGTCGGAGCTGGGCGTAGTAGTGCTGTTATTTCAAGTCGGATTGGAGTCAAATATTAAAGACATGCTAAAAGTTGGGGTTAACGCGCTGCTAGTGGCGACGGTTGGAGTCGTGGCGCCATTTATTTTAGGGACTTGGGTGGTTGGTCCATTGTTTCTACCGGGGTTATCCTTTAATGCGTATTTATTTTTGGGCGCGGCGTTAACGGCGACTTCCGTTGGGATTACGGCGCGAGTGTTTAAGGATTTGGGCAAGTTAAACCGGCCGGAAGCAAAAATTGTTTTGGGCGCGGCGGTAATTGACGACGTGATGGGCCTAGTAATTTTGGCGGCCGTATCCGCCATTGCCACGGTTGGCACCGTCGGTGTCTTGTCAATATCTTGGATTATTGTTAAGGCAACGCTGTTTTTGGTGGGCGCCATCATAGTCGGTTCATTGGCAGCGCCGGGCTTAGGCGCGCTGTTTTCAAAAATTCATGAAGGAGGCGGAATGAAATTTACGGTGGCGATCAGTTTGGCTTTGGTGTACGCCTACTTAGCGCAAGAAATTGGCTTGGCGCCGATTGTCGGGGCATTTGCGGCCGGGTTATTGCTTGACCCAGTTCATTTTAAACAATTTCAAAAGCCAAAAATCGCGACGGAGATGACAAAATACTGTCAAGCGATGGAACCAGAAGTTAAGAAAAAAATAATTGAGCTGTCGGATGAACACGCAAAACATCACGTCGAAGAACTGATTGAGCCGTTAGGATTTTTCTTAGTGCCGATTTTCTTTGTTATGGTGGGAATGGAAGTTAATTTAGAGATATTATTTAATCTGCCAATATTATTAGTGGCGCTGGGAATTACGGTAGTGGCGTTTGCGGGAAAGCTGGCGGCCGGCCTAGTGGCGGGCAAAGTTAATAAGTGGATTGTTGGCTTCGGCATGGTGCCGCGCGGCGAGGTCGGGCTGATTTTTGCCGTGACTGGCAAGGCAATGGGAGTCGTAACTGACGCCGTATTTTCAGTGATCGTGATTGTGATTATCTTATCCACGCTGCTAATTCCGCCGGTTTTGGCCCATCTGTTAAAGCGCCAAAAGGCGACGGCCTAAAAAGAGTAAAATATTTTGCGACTTTGAAAGCGGCCGTTCAAACCTAAAAATCCAGCGGCAACGCCGCTGGATTTTTTTTGACAAAAATGACTTTTTTTGCTAAAGTAAAAACGGAGCTTTAAATTGTCTGGCAACAGACACGGATGTCAGACAGATTTCCTGCCAACACTTAGGCCCC
>CAYHQU010000174.1:0-1613 GCA_964358955.1 uncultured Gammaproteobacteria bacterium
GTTAAAAATTTGAAAAAAATAAAAGTGCGGATACCGGCGGGGATTGCCAACGGCCAGACAATTCGGCTTGCCGGCGAAGGACAGGCGGGCGCGCGCGGCGGGCAGAGTGGCGATTTATATATTAGAATTCGGATTGCGGAAGAGGAAGGATTTGAGCGCGACGGCGATGATGTAAAAATTTTTCTGCCGATTAGTTTTTCGCAGGCGGCGTTAGGGGATAAAATTGAAATTCAGACATTGGACGAGACAGTGCGGCTAAAAATTCCGGAAGGAACGCAGACCGGGCGGGTTTTTCGGCTGCGCGGGCACGGCGTCCCGCACCTTGGCCGGTCAGGCCGGGGGGATTTTTTGGTTGAGGTTGTCGTTCAGACGCCGACGCGTCTGTCAAGAAAACAAAAAAAGATTTTGCAGGAGTTTAGGGAGGAGTAATGAGTAAATATGATTTTTTAGACAATGCAATTGGTTGAGTCGTTGTTAAAAAATATGTTATAATGATAAAGTATGGATTCTAATACTGCTTTTCAACAAGTAACGCAAGATATATCCAGCCAATATGTTAACTTAGCGGCGCCGGCGGCCGCACCAAAACAAAGTTTTTTGGCGCAGATTTTAAGTTTTAATTTTTCCGGGCTGGGACTTGGCAAGACTTTGGGACTGGTTTTAGCCCTGTTGGCGGTTTTAATAATATTTATAATTATTATCAGAATTTGGCGCTACCGCGTAAAGACAGTTTTAGTGGCGACATACATGGCATTGGCGCTTGTATATAGTTTGCCGTATTTAAAGACGGCTGAGGATTTTTTAGCCGGTTTTTTTAGCTTTGGCAGGGCGATTATTTTTGGAATAATTTTTCTTATTTTATTTATAATAATTTCTAAAAGTTCGCTTGGCGAAAGTTTGACCGATTATTTTTTAGGATTTTTTGAGTCAGCGATTTTGGCGGGGCTGGCGGCGGGACTGCTTTTCTCTTCGGTTTTATCTTTGCTGCCGAAAGAGACGCAGGGTAGTTTCTCTTTTTTAATTCAGATTTTATTTATAAGTGAGATTGGGCGGTTGTGCTGGTTGTTGTTGCCGATTTTTGGATTGACGCTTGGTAGGAGGAGGAGACGATATTTGTAGTTGTGCAACACGTAACACGGAAATTGTTACATGTTATATGCTATCCACCCTACGGGGGATCACCCGCAGGGTGACATGTTACATGACTTGAGCGCGGTTGATTTTTTTGGTTTTTTGTGATAGATTTTAATAATTATGGCCCTGTCGTCTAGCCTGGTCCAGGACCCCGCACTAAATTCCGCGAAAACGAAAATTAAAAATTTTAAGTTTGGTTCGCGCGAAGTCGCCTGCAGCTCAATCAACTAATAGAAGTATTATATTTTTGAATTAGTGCGGGGCAGGCGCATGGTTTTTACCCCGCACCTTTTGGCCCTATCGTCTAGTGGTTAGGACATCAGGTTCTCATCCTGAAAACCGGGGTTCGATTCCCCGTGGGGCTAAAAGGTGCGGGGCTTATCCATGTAACCCGGGTTCAAATCCCGGCGGGGCTATTTGGAGATAAAAATAATTTAGATTTTTCACGGGATAATCCGCGGCGCCATTAAAAGTGGCGG
>CAYHQU010000175.1:0-1589 GCA_964358955.1 uncultured Gammaproteobacteria bacterium
AGTTTTGAATTTTAAAAGTGCAAAAAGTGTCCACTTTTGAAATTTAAACGACATACACTACAACTACCTTGACTATTTTAAAAACCTATGCTAATATGTCAATATCACCTTTTCCATAGTCCCGCAGCCGCGGGGCTGTCCCGCCGGGACAAAGGTAAATCAAACGTAATTTACGTTTTTTGCCTATTTCCCAGCGATGGGAATTTTTTATAAATAACTTTTAGTTTAGTTTTGTGTCTAGTTTCGCTTAGTTTCGCGATGGTAATAACTAATCGCCAAACCCATTCCGGGCAAAACACTAAACTACTCTGGCTAATAGCTTATGTCTAATCACTATGAACTGCTTTACATCATCTCCGGCAACTACGCCGAAGATGAACTTGCGCCGCTAAAAGAAAAAATAAAAAAAATAATTGAAAAAAACAGCGGCGCAATTACTGCCGAAGATAATCTGGGCAAAAAAAAATTAGTCTATCCAATAAAAAAAGTAAATCAGGGCTACTATCTTATTTTTGAATTTGATTTAGAAGGCGCCGCTCTAAAAAAACTAAACAACGACTTAAAACTTGATAATGACGTCATCCGCCATCTCATTGTTAAAAAATCTATCTTTTCGCCAAGCATGGTTGAAATTACTAAAGAAAAAAGCGATGCTGAAAAAGCTAAGTTGGAAGAAAAGGACAAAAAGAAAGATAAAATTAAGCTGGAAGACCTGGATAAAAAACTTGATGAAATTCTAGATTCCGACGTCGGGCTATAATTATCATTGCTCAATTGCTTCATTACTCAATTGTTTTTAACAATCGAGCAATCGAGCAATCGAACACTAACATCCTTAAAATAAACCAACTATAAAATTCGATAAATGAGGGGTTTAAATAATAACCAAAAATCATATGGACTTAAACAAAGCGCAAATTATCGGCAACCTAACCCGCGACCCCGAAACCCGCGCCACTCCTTCGGGCCAAACTGTCGCCACCTTTGGCGTCGCCACCAACTTTGCCTGGACTGACGCCTCCGGTCAAAAACAATCTAAAGCGGAATTTCATAATATTGTTGCCTGGCGCCGCCTTGCTGAAATCTGCGGCCAGTATTTAAAAAAAGGCAACAAGGTCTACATTGAAGGCCGCCTGCAAACTCGCGAGTGGACAACAACCGACGGCCAAAAACGCCAACGCACCGAAATTGTCGCCGACAACATGATTATGTTAAGCTCCCGTCCCGAGGGTTCACACACTCCCTCTGCCGCGCCAACTAATCCTTCCGCCGCGCCCGCTGAACCGCCGACCATAACCGAAGACACTCCAACCCCTTCTGCCACAAGCCCAGCTTCTTCAAGCGGCAATGAAGTAAAAGTTGAAGACATCCCATTCTAATTAATAAATCGTCCCGCCGCTGCGGGGCTCCATAATTTTGCATTTTTTATTTTGCATTTTAAATTTTTTATATGCCTAAACCCAGCAATCAAATCGCTAAACCAAAATCCTGTTATTTTTGTCAGGAAAATATTTCCGAAGCTGATTATAAAGACACGCAAACTTTGCGCCGCTTTATCTATCCTTACGGAAAAATAATTCCTAAACGCC
>CAYHQU010000176.1:0-1578 GCA_964358955.1 uncultured Gammaproteobacteria bacterium
TGTGTTTTCTGTGTTTTCTGTGTTTTTGTGCTTTTCACCATATAAGTGCCATCTAAATTATATCCCAATTTTTTATAATATCCCCGCACCCCAATCCCAGAAATCACTGCCAGCTTTCTAATCCCCAAATCCCGACAGATTTTCTCGGCTTCAGCCATTAATTTTTTTCCCAAGCCAGCGTGCTGAACTTTCCCTTTCTTTCCAATCGGCACTAACTGCCCATAAGTATGCAGCTCCCGCACAATCGCCGCCCCCCTCAATTCCGTGATAAAATTATTTTCCAACTCATCATTAATCCTTAACCGCAAAAACGCGTATAAAACTTTTTCATCCGGTGACTCAAATGAAATGAAATATTCCCACCCACCCGCCGCCCGATATTTTATAATCCGTAATTTTGCATTTTGCATTTTGTCGCCCGGCGGGTGATCCCCCGAAGGGGGACATTTTGCATTTTCAACGTGTCCTGCTTCCCGGCACCTTATACACCGACACTCCATAAACTCCTTCCCAATAATCTGCCTTAAATTCGTAATCTTATTCCCGGCCACAATGCTTTCCGCCGGAATATCCCGAATTAATCTGTTTATCCTCACATAGCTCGGCACTAACTTTTTTATTTTAATTAAAAGCGTCTTTAGTTGTTTATCTGAATACGGCTTAAATTTTTTTTGCCGCCACCATTTATAAAGCTGGGAGTTCCGCGTCGCCACGCACGGATAAATTTTTAAATTATCCGGCTGGAAATCCGGGCTGGAAAATATTTTTTTAAACATTGCTAAATCTTTAGCCAAATCCGATCCCGGCAAATTCGGCATCATATGATAAGTAATTTTAAATCCCGCCTGTTTTAATAACCGCGTTGCAAAAATTATCTGTTTGACATTATTGCCCCGCTTGTTTAAGCTTAAAATAGGATCATAAATCGTCTGCGCGCCCAGCTCAACCCGTGTCACGCCTAACTCTCGCAGCCGCCTGACTTCTTTTTCTGTCACATAATCCGGCCGCGTCTCAATGGTAATGCCTACAATCCGATGCTTTGCTTCTTCATTCCATCGTTGTGCTTCTGCCAACGTTTTCGCGCCTTTAAAATTCCGCATTGGTTCCATCCCGCCGTTGCGGGATTCCGCGTTGGTTCTGCGATTGAGTTTAATCACCCCAGTATTACAACTATCAAAACAACGTCTAATAAAATTCACCTGATACTGCTTAGAGTAACATGACCAAGTCCCACCAAGGATAATCAGTTCAATTTTATCAGTCGGATGTCCATTTGCTGTTAGTGCTCGTAATCTAATTTGCACCTGCTTAAACGGATCAAAACCAGCCATCACCGCCCGCATTATCGCCGGCTCATTTGCGAGATAACTTTTTGGCATCGCCGGCTGACTCGGACAATAAATACATTTTCCCGGACAGCGATAGGGTTTGGTAATAACCGTTACTGGCGCGACACCGGACAACGTCCGCACTTCCCGTTTTCGCAGCAGCCGCTCTAAAATTTTATTTTCTTTAATCTTTTTATTCTTGACCAACTTCTTATACATTGCCAATATCTCCGAGTTCGGTGGGGGAGTG
>CAYHQU010000177.1:0-1564 GCA_964358955.1 uncultured Gammaproteobacteria bacterium
CCAGACGCAATTTTAACAAGTTATAGGGTGCGGAGTCATAATGCGATGTCCATAAGCAGGGGGGGCAAAATTGTTTTAATGTTTTTATGTTTTAATGAAATTATATGATTATCTTCCTCCACGGCCCAGACACTTTCCGAAGCCGCGAAAAACTAAAAACCCTAAAAGAAAAATTTGTCCGCGAAGTTGACAAATCCGCTTTAAATTTGGAAACCCTGTCCGGCAAACTTGAACTCCAAGATATAAAACGGCATTTAACCGCCATGCCCTTCTTGGCCAAAAAACGAATGATAATTATTGAAGACCTAATCGCCAACAGACCAAGTAAGCAGCTCCAAAAATCAATTATTGAACTTATCGCTGATAAATCAACTGAAAATACCATCATTATTTTTTGGGAAAGCGAAATTCCTTCCTCCGAGGCTAAATCAAATCTGCTTTTTAAAAAACTGCGGCTGGAAAAATATGTCTATGAATTTCCCTTGCTCTCCGGCCTCCCGCTTAAACAATGGTATCAAAATCAAGCCGCCGCCCTAAAAGCCCAAATCAACCCCGCCGCTCTAACTTTACTTTCAGATTTAGTCGGCAACGACTTATGGCAGGCCTGTTTAGAGCTAAAAAAATTAGCTGCTTACGCCAAAGGAAAAATAATTTCGGTTGATGATGTCCGTCTCCTTACCAAAAACAAACTTGAAGAAAATATTTTTCTGTTAACCGACGCCTTGGGCCAAAAAAATAAAAAAGCCGCCCTAAAATTAATCTCCGATCTGCTTCAGGCCGGCACCACGCCGCTTGAACTCCTCTCAAAAATGACCTGGCAGTTCCGCAACCTGCTCCAAGTTAAAGGCCTCGCCGACCAGACCGGAAATCTCTCTTCGCCGCAAATCGCCTCAAAGCTAAAACTCCATCCCTACGTTGCTAAAAAAACTTTAGGCCAGCTGAAAAATTTTGACCTTGACGGCTTAAAAAAAATCTACCGCCAACTCCTTGAACTTGACCATTCTCTTAAAACCTCGCAGTCCGAACCCGAAATTCTTTTTAATCTCTTAGTCATAAAATCGTAAGCCGCACGGGCTGTAAAAAATTTATCCCAACCAAAAAAAGACCCCGCGACTGCGGGGTCGTTTTTTGATAAAAAAAATTCCAATCTTCCGAGTTACCAATTACTAATTACCAATTACTAACTTATTTAACCTCTTCATCAACCGGCTCTTTTTCCGCGCCGCGTTGTTCTTTTTAAAAATCCCTTTCTGCGCCGCCTTATCAATCGCCTTTATCGCCGCCAAAACTTGCTCTTTTGCCGCTTCCTTTTTTTCAATCGCTTTTTTGCTTATCTTTATTAAATCTTTAACATTTTTTTTAATCTCTAAATTATGAGCTTTTCGCTTTTTGCTCTTTTTAAAATCCTTAAAAGCCGCGTGTAGTGTAGGCATAAATCTTGTGTTGAAAATTATTTAATTATTGCTTAATTGATATTAGCATAAACTATACAAAATTGCAAGCGCATTGATTGCTCTTAATTGCTAAATTGTTCGATTGCTCCTCTGTTTCCTCTCCTTCCCTT
>CAYHQU010000178.1:0-1526 GCA_964358955.1 uncultured Gammaproteobacteria bacterium
TTATATTGTTATATTGTTATATTGTTTCGCGATCTCTATATTTTTTGTGATTTCTGCGTTTTCTGTGTTATCGGTTTCATAAATTGTTACGTGTTACATGCTACATGTTGCATGATTTTAGTTTATCATCTATAAAAATTTTGGGCAAGAATGCCCGAGACGAAGGCGACATTCGCGAATGTCGCCTTCAGTATTGCTAAATTATAATTATTCATAATTTCTGCGTTTATCCGCGTCCATCTGCTTCTATAAAACAAAAAAGCACCGCCGAGCGCGACGGTGCGAATAAACAAAGAACGAAAAAATGTTGACTAAAGATCTTATTTTACCGCGGAATCAGCGGTGGCAGAAGCGGCTTGCGCCGTTATTGCCTCCGATTCAATTGCTTTGAACTTTTCCTCCAACTCATCAAGGATTTTTTGACCATCTTGGATTGTCCGTAAAACTAACCAGGCCATATACTCTTTATGGAATTGGCGCGAAGCGGATTCGCTCATCCGGCTAAACTGAATGATCGTCCCAAATACAACCCGCATTTCTTCCGCTTGCCTTTCCAAAAAAACTGTCAGCTCACTTTTTTCTGGCTCGGCCATACATCCCTCCTTATCAAAAGAGCATTGAAAAAAACTTACCACCTTAGCAACTTGCCACCTTGACACCTTAGCAACTTTCTACAGACTTTCCAACAAAGCCAACTGTTCCCTGCTATTTACGCCCAACGCTTCTTGCGCATCAATTTCTACTTCCGCCACTCCCCCGCTTTTAGTAATTGCCGCCGCCACTAAATCAGTTAAATAATATTCAGCTTGGGCATTATTATTTTTTAAATTTTCAATATTTTTCCAAAGCCAGTCGGCTTGAAAACAAAAATAACTGGGGTTGACTTCGGTAATTTTCTTTTGGTCGTCGGTGCAGTCTTTAAGCTCAACAATCTTTTTTATTTTTTTATTGGCATCGCGGATGATACGGCCAAACTCGTAAAAACAAGCGCGCCAGCTGTTAAAATCATCAACTTTAACTGTCGCCAGCGTCAGCACTTTTCCGCCAGCATGGTGCGCCCTGATGATTTTTTTTATGCTTTCCGGTTTTAAGTTTGGCTGGTCGCCGTATAAAATTAAAATATTTTCAGCTTTGTCTTTTAAAAAATTTTTGGCGCAGGCGACAGCATGGCCGGTGCCAAGCTGTTCTGGTTGGAGCACATAATCGTAATTGGGACCGAGCGTCTGTTTAACTAATTCCGCCTGGCAGCCAACTATAACTGTCGGGCGGCGGTCGATGCCAGCCGCTTTCACCGACTCCAGCAAATATTCAATCAGCGGCCGACCGCGAAAAGGCACCAGAACTTTTGGCCGGTCGGTGTTCATACGTTTCCCTTGGCCGCCGGCTAAAATAATAATTTGGGTTGGCTTCATAATAAACACAGTTTAACATGAACTAATGAAGTAATCAAATGGCTTAGTGCGGGGTTAATTTTTCTCCCGCTTAGCGGGATCGCTGCGGTCGTTCCTCCCTGGCTGCGGGGGCGA